>CAIRSA010000022.1 GCA_903881085.1 uncultured Acidobacteriia bacterium | reverse complement strand
GGTCCACAGCGCATCGGCTGCGACGTCGGCGTGGCGGATGGCTTGCTTGCCGACCATGTTGGCGGTCTCGACCGCATTCTGCAATGCCTGCGATGCGATCTGGTTCAGCCGCGTCTGTTCAACCAGCGACTGGCGCGCGGACTGGATGTCCAAATCCTGATAGACATCGTAGGTGCGCTTGATATTGGCGTAGGTCACGCGCTGGTTTTCGTTGTGCGCGCCTGTGCCGGTGGCGTTGGCGTTCTTGAAAGCCTCGTCCGTGCCGGTCTCAAACTCTCGTTCGCCCTGATTGGGCGTAGCTACTTCGGGCATGTTCTATTTCTCCTTGTTTGTTGTGAGGTCTACTACTTCTTACTTCGGAATCAGGTGGTAACGAAGCTGGACGATGTCGCCAGCCTGCGGCGCCTGCGCCGCTACGAACACGACGTTCTGCGCCGGCGAGGCGTAGTCGTCGGGGGACGCCATCAACAGCCCGTTGCGGTAAACCGCCAGCGACGCTGGATCGAAAGTCGCATCGGGGATCGCGAAGACCAGCGTCTCCGCGTCGCACCGGACGACGACGGTCTTTTCAGCCGGATGCAGCACTACCGGCGGCGGTACCAAGGTAGTGGCTATTAGAACTGGTGTGCCGCCGGTGCTTGTGTCGAGCGCAAGTCCTTTGCCCAGCGCAACCATCGACACCGAGCCGTTTGGGGTGACCATTACAACGAACGGTGCACCCGGCGGAATCGCTGACGGAACCAGCCATCGAAGCATCTGCGATGGAACCTGCGTAATCTGTGGAGCCTGCGCGGTTGCCGCAAGCGCAACCAGCATGAGGATCGCGAGACGGTTTATCTTAGGCATATTGCATATCTCTCTTTCGGATTCAGCGTCGACGTATACCCGGCGGGCAGGAACAGATCAAGATCTCGCAGGAAGGTACGCCTGGCCGCGCCCGCCCGCCACTTGCGCATGTATATCCGGTGCCAGCACTTCTTGCACTTTCCACAGCCGCATGTAATTTTCAAATCAGTTGCTCCCACGGCACACCGCGCGCGGTTGCCGTCTCTGAGATCGATTGACTGGTCGCCTCATGAACGGCTTCTTTGCCAACGAGGTCCGACACTCGCCGCAAGATCACATCGCAATAAGCGGGAGAGATCTCGCAGCCGTAGCCGGTCCGGCCCAACACCTGCGCGGCGGCCATCGTTGTCCCGCTGCCCATGAACGGATCGAAGACGATATCTCCGAAGTCGGTGAATGCCTTCACAAAGAACTCGACCAATGCGCGGGGGAAGGGTGCCGAATGCGATCCCTGGCTTGACTCCGTTCTGACCTCAATCACGTTGCTTGGTCGCGCCAGGCCTGCGTGCCTGCCTTCGGAATCGTCGGACAAACTGCTCCTGCTGCTCTGCCATCCATCCTGGTTCTTTCCGCCGTCCGCGGCCGCGCCCCGCGCGCCGGTCCCCAGCAGTCCGCTGCCGGAGTTCGATTTCGGATTGTTGGGTGAGTAGTCAAAGCAGTCGTCTGAGGCGTGACTCACAGCCTCCGCGCGGAACTTAATCTGCGGCTGGCGGCAGAAGTGAAACACCGGTTCCCATGCATTCTTGAAGCGGTTTTGCCAACCGCCAGGCACGCCATTGTCAGTCTTCCGCCAGCAGAATTCATCCACAAAACGCCAGCCCCACTGACGCCGATGCGCCAGCACAAGATCCATAACGTACAAGCTGCGCTCCCCTTCATCGGCGTGGGCCTTTATATTGAGAAGGTACGAACCGTCCGGCGCGAGGACCGATTCGACGGAGGCGGCCACTGCTCGAAACCACTCCACATACTCGTCCGGAGGAACCGGCTTGAACCCGCTCGACGAATCGTATTGGCGTTGCGATGCGTAAGGAGGCGAAGTGATCGCCAAGTTCGCATGGGCGCCGGCCATCAACTTCTCGACAACGGTATGGTCGCGGCAGTCGCCACAGATAAGTCGGTGGTTTCCGATCAACCACACATCGCCGGGCCTCGTAACTGGCTGAACGGGCGGTTCTGGAACCGATTCTTCCGCAACTTCGGTGGCAGTCTCCGGTTCGTCAGCGGCAAGCAACGCGCAAAGTTCCTCATCAGAGAATCCCATCAGCGACAGGTTGAATCCATCCGTGCTGAGCAAGGACATCTGCTCGCGGAGCAGCTCGTCGTTCCAACCTGCGTTGAGAGAAAGCTTATTGTCGGCGATGACGTAAGCGCGCCGTTGAATCTCGCTAAGATGATTCAGCACCACGACCGGCACTTCTACAAGCCCCAACTTGCGGGCGGCCAGGAGGCGTCCGTGGCCGGCAATGATTCCGCCTACGGAGTCCACCAGAATCGGATTTACGAATCCAAACTCCACGATGGACGCCGCAATCTGCGCCACCTGCTCCGCCGAGTGCGTCCTGGCATTCTTTGCGAACGGAACCAGCCGGTCAACCAGCCAGATCTCGATGCAGCGCGCCATCGCTGGCGTAATGCGTGCTTCAACCACAGATTCCATCCACGAACTGAATCCGCCACCCGATCCACCTCATCACTGGCACCGCCATGGCATTTCCAATCGCACGGTACCGCGGCCCATCCGCAGCGGGCTTTCCTCGATAAGGAATCAACGTGTAATCGTCCGGCAGTCCTTGCAATCGCTCACATTCACGCGGGGTCAATCGCCTGACTGCCACGGTCCCGCTTACAGCGACCAGCGGTGCGCCATCGCCCCGGCCAGTACCGCCTGATTGTGCCTTCAGTGGCGGCACAATCTCAGATGGACCGCCCCTTCCGTTTCTCGCAACGCGACTCTCGAAGCACACCGCGACCTGGCCGCCTGCGTTGGCATGGCTGTGGTCGTGCGTCATCGCGCGAAGCGTCGGGGCTGTCACTCCCAGATCTGCGCCGTAGTCTTTCGCCGAGAAGGCCACCGGGACCAGCGGCGTGCCGCGCCCGGTTCCATCCTCGCTGGCATCGAAGCCATCGCCGCGCAGAGTGTGGACCACGAACGTTTCGTTAGCCTGCGCGTCCATCCGGCCCACTCCACCCTTCGCGTTCAACGCGTATGAGATCTCTGGCACGAACGTCATTCTGTCGGTGTCGTTGCACCAGCCACGCTTGCCAGTACCGCCCCCAAGACATCCGGCAACTTTTTCCCGCGCTTTGCGGCGCGCCGGAGTATCCCGGCACAAGCCTTCGCGCTCAAGAAGTACCGCAGCGGAACGCCGCCAGTCTCCAAGATGTCCAACAACGAAGACTCGACGGCGTCGTTGGGGCACTCCGAGGAACTGAGCGTCCAACACTCGCCAGGCGCAACCGTACCCGAGTTCCGCCAGCGCCCCGAGGATGGAACTAAAGTCCCGCCCAAAGTTCGAGGACAGAACGCCGGGGACGTTTTCCCAGACGATCCATCTAGGCCGCAGTCTGCCAGCAAGCCGGCAAAACTCGATGGCCAGTTGGCCACGCGCATCCTCCAAGCCTCTGCGTCTTCCGGCAACAGAGAATGACGGGCAAGGCGTTCCTCCGGCCAAAATGTCAATTGCCGTTCCGTCGGACTCGATGCGGGTAAAGTCTCCTCGATTGGATACATTTTTATAGTGGTGCGCCAGCAGCGCCGAACAAAACGGATCGATTTCTGCGAACCAGGCGGGTTGGAAGCCCAGCGATTCCCAGGCGACGGTCACTGCCTCGATGCCAGAGCAAACGCTGCCGTAGATCATGTGGGTTTTGCGGCCATCCGCACCGGACGCCGGAGTGACCACTGTGACCACCTACCGTGACCTCCTGAATAAGTGCAAGTAACTAAAGACTTTGTGGAACCATGCCACCCGAGGAAAAAAGTCGATTCCCAGTACCTGGGATTTGACGCGGACGTGCCCGATAGCCGTCCTTAGCCCCACGTTGGCACGGAGTTCGCCTGTGTCGCACCGACGGCCACGAGTTCGACCAACGAGCCAACCGCGTCGTCCTGGTGCGCCTTGCCGCCAAGTCCGTAGCGCATATTAAACAAAGCTAACGCCCGCCCTCGGTGCTGCGGCTCAATGCGGTCCAGCCACTGTTCGTAGGTCAGTCTGGCCTTCCGGCCGTTGCACCTTCGGCAAACGATCACGACGTTCCGCATGCTGTGCTCGCCACCGTGACATAGAGCGATCATGTGGTCCGTCTGCTTCTCTCCAGCAAGGACGAACGGATTGTCGCAGTAAGCACAACGCGACGCCTGTGCCTTCAACTTCCGAACGACTGGCACAGTCAGTGTCCCATCGTCCGTCGCTTTCATCCGTCCAGTTCTGATCTCCTGGCACAGGATTGCCCCCTCTTGGTGTGCGGCCTTATAAGTCGAACTCTTGCGGCGCGATCGTTGAAGGTTCTGATGATAGTATTTCCGGCTCTGCGCTGCATGCTCCTCTCGAATTTCTTCCGCAACTTCCGGACTCGTCAGGACGATTCGATTCCACTTCAGCAACAGGGCGTTGAAATATCGCCGTTGAACCCTGCGTGCTTCGCGGTCGGCCCGCAACATCAGAGCACGGTGCTCCCGTTCTGCCTTCCGGACGTAATCGCCCATGCTACGACCCTGGCGTGCCGCTTCACGCTCGGCTTGCTTGCGCTTGTATTCAGGCGTGTTGGCGACACTCTCATAACCCCTCGCGCGAGCTTCTGCAACCGCAGCGCGGCGCTCACTTTCTATCTGATCGCACGATGGACAAAGCTTGTGCAGGATCCCCGCTGGATTCCGTTGTGTCGGCGCATACCGGCCCCACGACTCTTTGGAACCCGTAAAATTACAGCGTTTGCAGGTAGGCACAAGAAAACTCAAAAGCTTATGGCTTCGCACAATTGAAGGGGGATGCAATTCGTTTGGCCCAACTATCGCCGAGCCGCGCTGGGTGCCAAATCGTTGGCGTTTTGGGAAGATTTGCTGCTATTGGTACACGCAATCGCGACGTGTCACCGCACCTCGACGTGCCGTTTTCGGATGCGCGTCGCGATGTTGAGCGCCGTCTGCTGCGCGGCGCTTGCCCCAACGCTGCGCGATCGTTCCGCTTCTTCCTCGGCGATCTCCAAGCAGCCGGCCTTGGTCGCTGCGATTGCCGCTTCGCGAGAATCGTTCAGTGCTGCGCGCAGGATCTCGGCAATGCCCTCGGCGTTATCCTTCGCGGGAAGATTGAGCTTCCGGCACACGCGCTCGGACAGTTGCTCGGGTGTAATCACGCTTGACATGGTTTGGGCTCACTTTCGGATGGGATGATAGGTAACGAAGTCCTGATCGGGGCTTCGAAGATCTGGGCGCGCAATTCGCGCAATTCGCGACGGAACGGCCAGCCACTGCCCGTGGGCCTGAGTCCACGCTCGATGGCGACATGCTTGCCGCCTTTTCCACGGCTCCGTACGCTCATTGTCATGCCAGGAAATCGAACGGTTCATTCGCCGCGGTATCGGGATTGAAGCGACGCGGATTGAAACGGTCGCGGTCCGACCAACAAACCAGTTGTCCTGTCTTTGGATTGACTCGTTTCAACACGACTCGTTTTCCTGGCCCAACGCGCTCCTCGTAGGTTGGGTGCGCATTTTCGTGCGCGGATTTCTCCAATGAGTCGTCGCCGACCGACTGCAGGTTGATCTGCACGATTTGACCGGTCTTGCGTTTGCGGACGACCTCGGCATTTGCAGCGCCGATGTAGCGGCGCACGCCAACGGCATCACACATCTCGACGATTCGGGGGCCTACGAACACAGGGATTCTCATAAATTAATTAGCGACTCTGGGTGCTAATTTGGAATATCGGACTATTTTTGCGCCCGGCCCGCCGGTACGTCACCTTGGGAGTGAATGTTTAGGGGGATCTTTCGGAGGGTGCGCTTTGCGCTTGCCTATCGAACCGCGCCTTCACTGTAAATATACGCAAGGCGCGCGAAAAGTGTAAACCGAGGCTTCACTTTTCTGTGGAACTCACCCGGACAATCTATGGTTGCTCGACATCCGGATTGTAGAATCGCAATTTCGTTTCCGCCGGCGGCGGCCCAATCAACTCGATGGACTGGCGCGTGATCTCGCCGATCCGGTCTCCGGGCTTGAGAAAGCAGACGAGCCCGCGGTCGGGATCGAAGATACTGCGGCCGCCAGAGGCATAGAGTCTTTCGCGTTTCCAGCCAAGCGACAGTGCCTGCTCGCAGATTGAATCAACCAAGGCCATTGCTTCTGGTGAGATGTCATCGGCGGCAGATCGCCGGTGGCGCGGTGCTGGTATATGTGGGCGTTCATCCTCGGCCACCGGCGGACTGTAATCGACGGCACGGAATGCCCGTACTGCTGCAACCAATTGCGAGGTGTCAAAATGTTCGACGGCCCACTCGTGAACGGCATTGAATCGAACTCGCAAGTCTTCAAACGCGGCCAGAGGAATATATCCGGCAGTCGCCGCGTTTTTGGCAACGACCATGCGCGATCGCAGCCAGGCGTAATACTCGGGATCGAGCCGACTGTACACCGTGTCGTTGATCTGAAAGTCTCGGGCGAATTGCGCCGGATTCGGCGTCGACCACGTTACAAGCGAAGTAGATACGAACAGGCAACGCGGCGAGTTGCCAGTCTGCGCCGACGGAATCGTCTTCGCAGGCTGCTCGGGCAATACCGATGTCATAGGTTTTCTCCTGTACTGAATCTGAATTCCTCTTTATTGAAGCTCCGCCAATTACGGCGGCTCATCGTCGGCTGGAAACGGATCCCCGGATAGACTCGCCAGGTCAACCACATTGCGATTCTCATCATGGGGACCTTGTGGGGACCTGATGGGGACCTTGGCGCTCGAGGTCCCCATGGGTGAAGTGACTTGTTTTGTGTTTGTTGCAGAGGTGATGGGGACCTTGGGGACCTTATGGCCAGTCTGGCGGCTCCCCTCTATTGCGTATTCGCACACGCACTGCGCGTCGCATGTACATACGTGTATTTCTTTCTTCTCCTCGCGCGAGAGAGGAAAAAGGTCCCCAAGGTCCCCAAGGTCCCCAGTTTCCTTGCAAGTGATTGGTTCTATTGGGTCGAGAAAATGGGGACCTTCGACGTCAAGGTCCCCATTCTTTTCCTCAAGGTCCCCATCCGCCTCCCCATTCTGAAAATCCAGGAGGTTGCGGTCGCGAGGGGCTTGGCCGCCGCTAACCGGCAGGAGAGAATAGAAGATTCCTCCCTTGTGCTTGCCTTGGCTGACCCGCTTCAATGTAAACCCGTTGAATACTCGATCGCGTTTGGTGGTGAGGGCGTTGCCCAGACGGGTTTGCTGAGAACGTATCGACCCGTCGCCCCGGATGCTCAGCATTAGATCTCGTTCTTCGCAGAACTGATTCAGTTCGCTGACTTTCTTCGACTCCTCGCGGTAAGCCTCCCACCATGCGCCGGTGAACTCGCGCCACATCTGGCCGTCGGAGTCGGCCGCCTCATAGAGTTCGTTCAAATTGCCGAGGAAGCCAGGGATCCCTGCAACCTCCAGCACGCCGCCCATGACGCCGGACCATTTCTCGAATGACCCCAGCCGCCTGGCGTGTAGTGGTTTCCCGGCGGCAACCCAGGCTTGAACTAAAACCAGCGCGGCATGGACCAGCGCCGAACGATTTTCTTGTGCCCAATCGGCGATCAGATTGTGTTTGAAGCCACCTCGCAGCCACGGCATGTCAATACGCGGATCAATGCGGAGCCGAATGCAACGTCGGCTCATTTCGTCTGATAGCCGCGGGTTGTTGCCCGTCATCAACCAGAGAGCATTGTTCCGGAGGTGCAACATCGTGGACTCGCCCAGGAGGCGGTCCGTCCACCACGGCACGGTGACGACGGATGCCAGCGCGGCAGAATCAAGTTTCCGTTTCTCGCTGAGATTGTCGAGGAGAATGATCGGCCGGCCTGTAATCAGTTCAGCCGTGATCATTTTGCGAACATCATCCTCATTTTCAGGCACGGTTCTCCCTTCGAGGGCAGCGCCAGTTGAAACGATACTGATCAAGCTGGCGAGCAACCCTTTGCCGGAGCCCTGCGTAGGAGCCTCAACGAGGTGAATCGGTGCAAGTCCGTCAATCATCCGCTGCATGAACGGGAGCAGGATGGCCGCCACGGCATGCGCGCGATCCGAATCTCTCACAAACGGAAAGTCCACAAGCAGTTCATCCACCAGAAGTGATCGGGCCTCTGCGATCTGCTCCGGTGTAGGATACATTGGAACTTCAGCGACCTGCAATGAATCATCGGGGAGCATGAAGAGCGCGTCGGCACGGTGGTAGCCGGTAGTTGTAATCAGCGTTCCATCTTTCCCGAATGTTGGTGTGCGAATCACAGATTCGAGCGGTGGGAGGGTCGGATCCGGATTTTCGAGCATGTCTTTTGCGGTATCCCGCGATGGCGGGACGGCGAGTGAGCCTTCCTCGGTTACCTTGAACCAGTTGGCGATTCGGGCCAAGATGCCATACATTGCCGTCTCCCCGAATGCTTCGATCCTGGCCTGGGCTCCAGTGCCAATAATGCGTGCAAGCGCACCGCCTTTCTGGAAGAGGACTGGCTTGTCGGAAATGCCTGGCCCTGCTGGCTCGTTCCTCGCGTGAATCGCCTCCCAGGCATCGGCGATCACATCACGCAACTGTCGATTGTTAACCTGGATGTCGCGCAGCGGCTCACGTTCAGGCTCGCCGACAGGTGCCGTTGCGACTGCTCCCCGCGGGCTGCCGCCGCCGAATGCCGCCGTTTGGGTCGCGCGCCGTGGGCGGGCGATTTCTACGACCTTCAACTGCTTGCGCAGTGTGGTGACAGGAATCCGTTCTTTACCGCAGCTTGCCTGAATGAGACGCAGGTGACGATCTTGTTCGATGGGATCGAGCCGGCCAACCTCGGATAGAATTGGCGAGAGTAGCCCGCTGAGATCGGCGTCTGGAACATTCGTATTGAGCTTTGAGATGGCCAGTTCCAGAGGGGTTTGGGCTGCTGCGAGGATACCTTCGAAATCGGTTGCCGTCTTCCCCGAAGCGAAGAACTCGTTAACGTCAATCTTGGCGTCGGCCAGCAACGCGTCGGCTTCTTTGTTTCCGCCTGGCAACTCACCCAGCTTCTCCCGAGCCGCACGCTGCTTCTCGGCGAGAGGCAAAACCGCCACACGTGTCGCTATTCCGTGAGCGGAGAGAATCCGCGCGGTCTTCAACGCGCCCTGCATCCCCGCCTCGGATATTTCATTGTCCTGGCAGATGTAGACGGTCTTCACGCCGGCGAGTTTCGGCAGCAGCCGTTCCCAGTCGGCCTCGCGGATCTGTACTGTCACCGGCGACACCACCGGGAATCCTTGCTCCATGAGCGAAATGCAATCGGTGACCCCTTCTGTGATGATGACCCGCTCGG
>CAIRSA010000021.1 GCA_903881085.1 uncultured Acidobacteriia bacterium | reverse complement strand
TCGGTTGACCTCTCGCGCGGGATGCACTCCCTTGCTGCGGAAAATCCGCAAGGCGACCCGGTCAGACTCTTTCAGTCGCAATTCAGTCTGCTTCATGCATCCATAATGATGCTTCTGTATTAAGTTGTCAATGTACTAGCCTTCAAAGTGGAACTGGAAAAATCCGGAAAGACGTCTCTCGACCTGCAGCAGATGCACCGTTTTGTCTCTTGTGATCTGGCCTTTCATACGCTTCTGATGCGCATGGCTGCGAACCGGCGCATTCTTAAGGTTGTCAATGAAACCAGGCTTTTAATTCGCATTTTTACAATGCATCGTGACGGACACAAGATCGCTGATCTGGAACATATTCATCGCTACCACTCCGAAGTTGCTCAAGCCATTGCCAGTCAGGATCGGGAAACAGCCATGCGCGTCCTAGCCGAACATATTCAGGCAAGCCTGAAAGAGCGCCTGGAAGAATATGACCACTGGGAACGCGAGATGTCTCTGCGTGAGAGCGAGCCGGTTTTCTTCAATGTCTTTAGCCCTACTGAGGGATAGGCAACCCGAATGCAACGTTTCCTAGGCGCGGGCGCCCAGTCGCATCGGTGATACGCTACCGATTGAGGTTTCCAAGGACAATGCCAGTCCGGCGGCTATCTGCCATCCATACTGTACTATGCGGAATCATTCTAATGCTGCCTGCCCCAGCCGCGCCGCCGGAGGCCGACGCGTTCGGCATTCGCAAGATTTATGCCGACGCGCAGCCGCCCTCGAATTCCTGGACGTTCACCGGGAATCCGCGCGACCCACGCTTCATGGAGCAGTATTTCGTCGCAGTGGGAGACGGCTGGTTCCGGCCGTCCGATTCGAAAATGATGCGCGTCGAAGTCCTGAGTGACCCGGCGGCTACGGAAAACACAATTCCAACTTTCGATATCGCAAAAGTCCTGGCCAAGGGCTACCTATACAGGCCGCCAGCTAGTGCCGGAGGCAAGGGCGACTTTTTGAACATCGAGCAGACCTGGCGTTTCAAAGTGATCAAAATGGGGGAGCGTTCCGCCAATGGAGAGCCGCATATCGAACTCGTGCCGGGTGGATATCGGCAGACCTCCGATCGGAAACCTGCGGGCGCCGACAAGGCCGTTCCTGCCAGTTGTGAAGCGATGAGTTATCACTTCAACATCTACCCCGCCACCGGCCGCGTGAAATTTGAGAAGGACAGCGACCATACGACGGGATATGCCGTGGAGCCGAGTAATCCTACGCTCCGCAACGCAGTGGATCCGTTCGCCGACGGCCGTGAGGTGATCCAGAAGGCGGTCCTGTACAAAACCAAAGCAGGGATGAAGCTCGAACTCTATCTGGACATGACTGGTGAGGGCAATGCGTTTGAAAAAGTTCTGGAGTACGAGGACCATGGACAATGGGGGCCGACGAGGGGCGGCAACGCAGAGTGTAACGCCGCTGAAAACGTGGTGCTCTCCATGGCGCGTGTCGCTATCGGGTACCGCTGCGACAACATGCTTGATTTTCAATTCAAGGATCTTTCGGTGCGTTCAATTGATCCGTCGCGTCCAACTGGTCGTTAAGCGACGAATGTGCCCGATTTACTGAGGCTTCGAATATGCGAATGGAGTGATGCACCCGATGTATTATCATGGATTGTCGGTCTAATCATGAGCAGTCGTGCATTCATTCGCCGCGTAGTCATTAAGAACTACAAAAGTATCGCTGCCTGTAATGTAGAGCTGGGGCAATTGAACTTCCTAGTCGGCCCCAATGGTTCGGGAAAGAGCAACTTTCTTGACACTCTTCGTTTCGTGGCCGACGCGCTGCGAACGACGCTTGATCATGCTCTTCGGGATCGCGGCGGTATCAACGAAGTCCGGCGCAGAAGCAGCGGCCATCCCAATCATTTTGGTATGCGAATCGAATTTGAACTTCCCGGAGGGATTCCTGGTCATTACGCATTTAAGATAGCTGCCAAGCCCAAAGGTGGGTTTGAAGTTCAGACTGAAGAATGCGTGGTGCGAGCGGAGCAGGTTGAGCAATTTTATGTCGAATCGGGACAATTGCAACTGAATGCGGCAGCGGTAAAAGTTCCTGTACCCGCAGATCGTCTTTATCTTGTAGCCGCTTCCGGCTTGAATGCCTTCCGGCCGGTGTGGAACGCCCTCTCAAATATGGCGTTTTATAGTCTGAATCCTGACCGTATGCGCGAATTGCAGACACCGGATTCAGGAGACCTCCTGGCGCGGGATGGCAGCAATGCCACAAGCGTTTTCAGAGTTCTGTCTGAATTACAGCCGGACCGGGTCAGCAGGATTGAGGCTTACCTTTCCCAAGTCGTACCAGGGATCAAGAAGGTAGAGGCTAAAGAGTTCGGCCCTAGCGAGACACTAGCGTTCTTTCAGGAAGTTGCCGGGGCCGGGAGTCCATGGCGCTTTCTGGCTGCGAACATGTCCGATGGGACTCTCCGTGCGCTAGGGGTTCTCTTGAGCCTTTTCCAATCCCGCGAAGGGAGACCGCTGACATTGGTTGGGATGGAAGAACCCGAGATTGCTCTCCACCCGGCGGCCGCCGGCATCTTACTCGACGCCTTGCGTGAAGCTAGCCATGATAGCCAGATCGTTGTAACTAGCCACAGCCCGGACTTATTGGACTTAGCCCAACTTGAAACAGAATCAATTCTGGCCGTAACAAAAGAGCCTCTTCAGCAGAATCTGTGGGGTGATTCCGGCTCCGGCAATCGTCCCAAGTTGTGATAAAGGGCGATTTCCATCGCTTTGAAGGTGCGAAAGCCGTAGGATCGTCTGGTAACCACTCGGATTTTGTTGTTAAGCCCTTC
>CAIRSA010000020.1 GCA_903881085.1 uncultured Acidobacteriia bacterium | reverse complement strand
GTTACGGAGACGACCGCTGGAAAACGGCTGCCATCCTTGCGGATATAGGTCAATTCGTAAATGTCTTCAATCCCGCGCGAGGCCTTGAAAACCAGCGCCTCAAAGCCGGGCGTGATGGGTGTGCCGAGTTCAATGCTTAATGCCGTGGCGCGGGCTATCACTTCCTGAGGATCGGAAATGTCGGCCGGTGTAATTTTGTCCACGACTTCGAGCGCGGCGTAGCCCAGCATCCGTTCGGCCCCGACGTTGAAAATCTGAATGACGCCTTTGGCATCGGTGGCGATGCTTGAGAAGTTGGCGCTATTGAAAATCGCGCTCTGCAGCGCCCCTGCTTTCAGCAGAGACACCTCGCTAGCGAGGGCATCCGTGGCGGTATCGTTATGTTGTTTCGACAAGTGTGGACCTTTTTTCGAGCCTGCTAGGCGCAAGTAGGGCTCTGGCTGTCAAGGTATCCCTGCACGCGCCGCACCAAATCGTTCCGTTGCAAAAAGCCCCAAACGAGTGCATTTCGCGGTTGGGCCCCCCTGAAATATGACAACATTTGGTTAAGTGACCAAATGTTGTCACTGTCTGGTATTCCCTGGCATTTGGTGGTATTGTTAGTTGTCGCTGTCATTCCAGGCTTACTTTCAACGGCGGCATTGAGCCCTCTGACCGTTTGGCAGAAGGAGATGTTCGTGCACTCCGCAACACCATCAACGGCTTGGCTAGTGGAACACGGTCCCAAAGAATTGGAACTGCTGCTCCGCTCGATCCTACATGCGGTGCCTACACCTGTAGATCCCCCCAACGAATTCGTGCAGGTTATCTTCGACACCGGGGGACGTATCGTTACCTGGGGTGCGGACGCGGTCAGCATGTTCGGCTACTCCGCCAAAGAGGCAATAGAACAGAGCGTGACTTTCCTCTACGGCAACGAGGCTGATCCTCAAGCCAAACTCCATGAGGAGATGAAGAGATCTCTCGCCATTGGGCATTTCGGAGGCGAAGGCTGGCTGGTCAGGAAAGATGGCGAGAGGCTGTGGGCCAATTCCCTGACGATGACACTGAAGGATGAAACGGGGGAAGCACAGGGCTATGCCCGCGTCGTACGGGATTTTTCCGGCCGCCATGAGCGCGACGAAAAGCTGCTTCGCAGCCGCACTCGTGTTCGCCCTATCCCTTCAGAAACAACGGTGGCGGGTATTGTTTCTGGCGAATTTGACCGCGTTCCAGAGGTGAATGACGCGCTGCTCGAGCTCGCCGGCTACACGCGGGAAGACCTGCTGAAGGGCCGTCTGCACTGGCCCTTGCTGACTCCGCCGGAATACGCTGCCTTAGATGAATTGGCGCACGAAGAGGCGCTCCGCTTTGGAGCTTGCACGCCTTATGAAAAACAGTTGATCCGCAAGGATGGGAGCCGTGTTGCGGTGCTGGTTGCAACGGCGGTCCTGAAGGTTTCCCCCTTCAAGTGGATCACCTTTGTGCAGGATCTGCGCGAGCGGGACCGCTATGAAACGCTCGAAGAGGACGCTGGCGATCCGCGGCAGTCCTTCGTGGGGATCGTTGGCAACAGCGCAATTTTGCGGAGAGTTCAACATCAGATTGAGGTGGTTGCCCCCACGGACGCAACGGTATTGATTCTGGGTGAGACCGGCACCGGCAAGGAACTGGTGGCGCGCGCGGTCCACCAGTTGAGTCCGCGCAAGAGTCTTCCGTTCGTCACTTTAAACTGCGCGGCCATTCCCACCGGGCTGTTGGAAAGCGAACTGTTCGGTTACGAGCGTGGCGCCTTTACCGGCGCGCTATCGCAAAAAATCGGGCGGTTTGAAATGGCTCATCGCGGCACCTTGTTCTTGGATGAGGTGGGTGACATCCCTTTGGATCTGCAACCGAAACTTCTGCGCGCGCTGCAGGAAAAATCGTTTGAGCGGTTGGGCGGAACCAAGACAATCCCGATCGATGTACGGCTGGTGGCGGCCACCAACCGAAATCTAAGCCAAATGATGGGCGATAAGCTTTTTCGCAGCGATCTCTACTACCGGCTGAAGGTGTTCCCTATCACTTCGCCGCCGCTGCGCGACCGGCCTGAAGACATTCCTATTCTTGCGCGGCATTTCGTAAACAAATACGCCACCAAAATGAACCGGGCGATCGAGAAGATCCCATCGGCTACCATCCGCGCGCTGGCAGTCTATTCCTGGCCCGGCAACGTGCGCGAGCTTGAGAATTTTATCGAGCGGTCGGTGATTCTCTCCAACGGCCCGAGCTTGCGCGCGCCCTTGGAAGAGCTGAATCAAAATGCGCAGAATTCGCCTGCGATGAACGACACGCTGGAACTGATGGAACGCGAACACATATCCAGAGTGTTGAAAGAATGCGGCGGAGTGGTGACGGCCGCGGCGGCGCGATTGGGTCTGCATCGCACCACGCTCAACGCGATGATGAAGAAACTGGGAATCTCGCGCAAGGGAATTTGGTCAGAGCGCGGAGACGGGTAGCCGGCAGGGACGAACCGGCCCCCATTTGCCAACCAGCTGAAACTCGGCATCATCGAAGCGCACGATGGAGCGGACAGAGTCGTGCGGAAGTCCCTGCCCGAACTGCCAAACATCCATTCCGTAATCGCGAACGGATTTCGAAGGATCTAAGGCGAAAGCGGTGCTTAGCAAGGTGTGAAACATGCGCTCGAAAGCGAACTGGACCGGCGAATCGCCGGTCCTACCCTTGAACCTGGAAAAAGCAGTTGGATGGGCTTCAGCCAAGTCGCACGACGCCGCGCATTTGGATT
>CAIRSA010000019.1 GCA_903881085.1 uncultured Acidobacteriia bacterium | reverse complement strand
CTCAACCGGACCCTCCCGCACTTTCACAGGTGCGGGAGGGTTCTTTGCGTTTGGCGCGCCCATTTCTTGGGTGAAGTCCCGGAGCGGAGGCCTTGGGCATTTAAACGCGTTGATCGCCCGAAGGGCGTTCCAAATGCCTTTGCCTTCCGGCTGCGCCAACTAGGAGAGCGCGGCTGTCAAACTGAGAAACTCGACCGGAAATAGTTTGAGAATCTCGGGGGGAAAGAGTGTGACCCATTACAAGCCGGCGCGAGGCTTCACGATCCGATTGTGCCACGACAAAATACTACAACTTTCTTAATTTTGTATCAACGCTGCGAAGCCGGCCCGATCGTTTTTGAGCCCCAGGTTTTGCTTTGGTTGGAGGTTATCGATTTTTGGCCTAGAGCCCAGTAAGGGTAGTTATTCTTCTTTCCACTTATCCTGCTATTTCACCTTATTCGGAAGCTTCCGCCACTCGTCACGTGGAATTTCGCGACCGACCCATGCCACTTTCTGAAACGGCCACGCCTTGGCCATCCACGCCTTCATGTCGGCGAATAGCTGGTTCTCGAACCCACGGTCGAATTCTTCTTTGATAACCCACATGGTAGCAGCCACGTCATAACCTTGTTTCGCGCTCGGCCTCAGGTAAAAGCAGCCCAACTCCTTGCTCCCATCCAGCGTCAAAACAGCGAAGGGGAACGACTTACGGCCATCCCACTGCCCCTTCTCGCCAGACATGTCCTTTGCCTGATCGGCCATCGTCAGTTCCGGCCGCGGCCAGTTCCCGCCTTGCGTCTTGCGGATGTGCTCAACCGAGCTCATGTAAGCCTTGTAATCCAGTTCGGCCACTGCCGGACCAAGTGGAACAAGCTGATATGTCTTCGTTTTGAATGTGGTGGGAACTTGAAATGCATCGGGTACCAACTGGCCAATGGCTGCGACGGGGAGACAAGCCAGCATCACCGGAACTAATGCTGATGTCATAAGATGCAGTCTAAACGCTCACCTACTCGTATGTCAATAGATCATGGAGCCGCTACAACTGCAACTTGAGGAGTACAGGATCTGAATGATCAAATTAGTTTTATTGGGGGGGGACAAAGAGCACGTTCTATTGGTTGCGGGGATAGGAAGTGGTAGCGGACTTGGTAGCAGAGACCATGTCTCCGTTTGGGCACTGTTTGGGAGTTGTCTGACGCACTTTCTGTGCCCAAGCAGCGAGTCCTACACCGCAGGCAGTCGTTCTCTAAAATTCGATGCGTATTACGCAAGGGAACTCGGCATCTGCGTAGCCTACCAGACCATCGACTGCGGACTCAATTTTACGGCACATCTGCAATGACCTCAGGCGTGGGGAGCACCAAACGGATGCCTGCGGCATCCGCCTCATTCGGATCGGCGAAGGCATGAGTTCGGTCAAGGACCAAACGGGCGCGATCCAAATCTGAAAAATCCACTGCTGCGGTATACTTCTGCGCGAAATCGATCACGCGAACTAGAGCGCCCGTGACGCCGTTCTGCGAAAGCGCCTTCAAAGCCATCAGATAGTTATTGCGATAGACGGTCGGCACAATGACTCTGTTCTCTCTTGCGGAGACGAGTTCAGCATTCATCATGATACGCGCTACGCGACCGTTGCCATCTGCGAACGGATGGACCTCCGAAATCAGAAACATCATGAAAATCGCACGATGCAGTGGGCTTGTCAGCCCACGGTACATTTCAAAACCTTTCGCGAGCGTTCCCTCCACCAGCTCTGGTGTTACGAAGGTGGTTGAGCCTGCCCGGTTCGGTTCCGCCTTAAAGCGTCCCGATCCTTTGTCTGGGCGCCCTTCCATGATTCGAGCGTGCCGGCTCTTCAAAAGTGCGATGAGTTCGGTGGCGTTTCCAGGGAGACGAGACATTTCGTTCTGATCGGAGACCACTCGCCATGTGCCCAGCACATCATGGGCATCCTCGGGTCGTGCGGCCGGTATATATCCCTTGAACACAATGTCCGCTGCCTCATCGACGGCGAACTCCGTGCCCTCGATAAAGTTTGAGAAATAGGCTTCGAAAAATGGAAGCGCCGGACCGTCCGCCGGTCGCGCCAGGCGAGTTACGGGCGCAGTTCCCGCAAGTTCCGTAAAGAGGCGCTGAAACAGGTCCAGGCGCAGTGGGTCGTATGGCATTCCTGCCGCCCGCGCGATGGCAACTGCCGATTCCAGAGCGGCTTCGCGTGTGCCGAGTAATGTGCCAATCAGCGCATCGAGGCGTTGAAACTCCTCAGGCAGGCCGAGTTGGGCAGCAACCTCGCGAGCATCATCGCGTAGTCGCTGAATCGCGGGCTCACCGCCGTGACGCAGCAGTTCGTCGAGCCGCTCCTCGATCTCGCGCTTTGACAGAGTTCTGGCTACGCTTTCTCTTGCGCGCGATGAACGCATGTTTTCCAGAAAGGCTCGTGCAGGCGAGGCGATTCTGAGTCCGCCGATAAAGGGCCTGTCGCTCTCCAAGGGCGGTGGTCCTTTGCGGGGGCGAAGAGTCAGCCCTGGTATGGAAATGTTCCGTTTGTGATCTGCAATGAGAAAAACAGACCCGTCTGCTGCTGGTCTATTCTCGAGTGCGGTGCGATCAGCAATAAGGGCACCAGGAAGATAAGCCGCCACCAACGGCCAGAGATTCCGTTGGACGATTTTCTCAGGCGGATCTTTGAGATCCCGTGTGTAAAGCCTAGACCCTAATTTCCGGAGCCGGCCAGCCTGGACTTCGCGCGAAACGGCCGTCGCCAGGTCCGCACTGGAAACGAAAGCCTCGGGCATCTTGGAGAAATCGGGCATTAGAACCGTCCCGCCCCTCATTGTAGCAAGGTTTCGGGGTTTAAGAGGCGAAGCATGACAGTTTATGGGGTTTAACGATGAGTTCTACAAATGAGAACAGGTGGAGGTGGACCAATGCCGGATCGTACTGATCCCTGGTGCTCTGTCACAACCTTCGGCAGTCTGCCGTGCGCAACATGAACCGGGCAGGCATCCCGGAGAAGGTAGCCATGCAGATTTCAGGACACAAGACGCGTTCCGTTTTTGATCGGTACAACATTGTGAACGAACGGGATATTATCGAAGCCACAAGCAAGCTAGAACTACGATTTCTGACCGCGACTAGCACACTTTTAGCACACCAACCCTAATCCGCAGACACAACTCTCGGCTCATCGCTTGTTCACTGATTGTTTTGATTGGGAGTTGCTTGGTTGCGGGGATAGGATTTGAACCTATGACCTTTGGGTTATGAGTTCGCTAGGCGCGCGTAAATAACAGAAACCAAAAGGCACGAGTGGCACTCAAAAGCACTTTTGGAGCTGTAGGGAACGCTTATGGTGGTCCTAAAATGGTCCTGAATCGACGGCTACCAGTCAGCAGGGGTGCGGAGTGGCCGTTACTGGCAGCGATTTCAGGCGACAGCGAATCACTGAGTTTCCGGCCTGTGCTCCGAGGTGGCTCTTAATGGAGTACAAAGATGGGAGATATGACAGACTTGGGGTGCAAGGTTAGAAGTGGAGGATTGCCGCCAGTTCGACGCCATGGGGAGCACCGACAGCTCTACACCACTGGAAGTTTGAACCAGAAATCACCAGAGATTGCCCTGCCCCACTTCCAGCCCACCCTCTGAAATCCAGGCGCAGCGTGCAGGTTGACGTTCATGAGCCACAAAAAACGTTGGTTCTGCGGCTGGACGTTGTAACCATAATACTGATTCAGCATCAAATGCACGTACAAAGGGATGGCATCGGCTAGCCTGGACTCCTGCTGCACACTTTGGATATCAGGATGGGAATCGGCAAGCAATCCGGATGGCATCGGCGCATTTACCCCGGCCTGCCCACCGGGCGGCGGAATCAAGCTGGTCCGAAAGTGGCCATGGTAGTCGGTTAAGGCGGAAAACAGAAACCGCCCAGTGGGCGGCCTATGACCGCTTAGAAAAGCAACCCATGAGTAGGCTCCGGGATATCCATAGGGAATTGACGTGAGAAAGCCGTTGATAAAAGCTTTTCCATAGACAATTTGTTCGTTTCTGACGCACTGAACCTGTCCGCCTACCATTTCCATTGGGATACGCCCCTTGTTGATACGTATCGGGCTTGTAGGGGCCAACAAGATCCCAAAGTCCGTTTATACAGTGTAAGCGAAGTAGATTCAGGGGTCAATGCTAATCTGCCTGCTGTCAAGCGCAGCGGGTTTCGTCCCATTTGTGCTTGGCGAGAAGTTAGGAATTCTCTTTTGCGCACGGCCCTAGACCAATCTTCACTTCTTCTGACCCTCGGGGCCAATTGTCTCAACCGCCAGCTACAAGCCCAGCCGCCCTGCGCTGTTCTCCCTGAACAGATTGCTATCTCGGATGTAGCGCCTGACCATCTGAACGGACCTATGCCCGGTCTGGTTCATGATGGACCGTTCAGAGGCACCAGCAATCGCCGCGCTTGTGGCATGCCCGGCCCGCAAGGAATGCCCAGCATAATTGGCCGGATCGAGTCCAGCGCGCGCTGCCAGCTTCTTCACGATCCGCGCCACGTCATTGCCTGACAGCTGGCCGGGCTGAATCTGCCCATGCCGATTGATCGAGCGAAACAACGGCCCATCGGTCAGGCCCGCCTGCTCAATCCATGAGTGGACGCTGCGCACCGGGCAGGTGTCAGGGTTCGAACCATAGGGAATTCCAATCTGTCGGCCCCGCCCATCCTGATCGGTCTTGGAGCGCCGCAGTGTGACAGTCAAGCCATCACGTGTGAAGGCAAGGTCTGACAGGTCCAACCCGGCCATCTCAGCCCGCCTGAACGCGCCAGCGAAGCCAAGCAGGATCAGAGCGCTATCCCTCAGGCCGATCAACCCGGCATCAACGGCCCCAACCATAGAGCGGATGTCGGCAATCAGCGTAGGGGCCTTCTGTGTAGGGGCCGTGCCCATAGTCCGCTTGATGCCCTTGAGGGTATTGCGCACAATGCCCGCTGTAGTGGGGGATTCCAGGCCCATGGCCTTGTGGGCTTCAGCAATGGCATTCAGGCGGCGCTGGAGCGTGCCGACCTTGTGGTCAGATGCAGATTCGGCAATGTAGGCGGCAACGGCCTCAGGCGACGCAGGCAGCGGGCACAGGTTATTTCCTTGGCACCATGCACAGAACCCGGCCCAGTCCGCCCTATAGCCGCGCAGGGTATTCTCAGCCTTCGATTGGCGGGAGAATTCAAGCGCTTTCTCCAAAGAGGGGGGGACTACTCCCGCCCCCCTTGCTATAGACTCCACTCGCGATACATCGGGAATGGGGCCGATGACTTCAACAGTGGGGTTCATGCCGCCACCGCCTTTCGTGATTCGGCACGTTGCACCAGCCAATCACAGGCCTGTTGGGCCTTTGATGATGCCGTGAAGATTGCCCGCTTATCTGCCTTTAGCACCTTCAGCCACGATTGAATGTAAGCGGCATGATCTTCACGCGGTTCGGAACTCAGGCCCAGGTGCGCACAGGTGAAGGCCGCCCCAAGTTCCGCAATCAACTCCTCAGCAGCATAGGCACTGTCGCCGAAGCGCTTACCCAGTTCGCGCGCGCAGCGGCCTTCGCGCGACGTCCAGTGTGTGTGCTCATGGGCAAGGGTGGAGTAGTAGGAAACATTGTCCTTGAATGCCGCGAAGGGTGGCATCTGGACATAATCTTCGGAGGGGCTGTAGTATGCCCGATTGCCGCCATTGCGAACGATTGCGCCAATCGAAGTAAAGAAAGAATCGGCACGTTCTATGCGTTCAGGCATTGTCTCTTCAGACTCCACACGGGGAGTATATCCGCTCACCTGCGAAGCATTGAACACACTGTAGCCGCGCGCGAACAGAAGCCGCGAACCTGTTGCCGTGTGCTCCTCGCTATCGTCCTGGGTCTCTGTGGAAGTGTTCGCGAACTTCCAGAAAACCACCATGGCGGCCTTCTCGCCTTTGCAGACTTGCGCGCCACGTTCTTGCCATTGCTTGTAGGTGGCCCATTCTCCGCTTTCATAGCCTTTGGCCTTCGCTACTGACCAGAGGCACAGGGTGTTGATCCCCCGATAGGGCTTTTTGCTGGCTATGTTTATTGGGGAAAACGAGAATCGGCCTGAGGTATGCCAAGGCATCTTCCAGTTGCCGACACCATTTTCAATTGCGTTAACGATTGCGTCCGTTACCTGCTGGTAGACGTCCGCTTTAGATGTTGCGGTATTGTCAGTAGTAGACATTGTGTTGTTAATCCCAACTCAGTGTTTAGGGGCCGTGCCAGATTGGCGTCTGTCATGGTCCCGATTCGTTCTAATGTTCGATTCCCTTTACAAATCGAACACCAGAACCACACTCAGATTACACCTAAAGCGAATTAGGTGCAAGGTCTATTTTGTAATTTCTGAAAGTCGGTTTGGGCCGATGGATCTTGCACCATTTACCTAATCCGCTTAAGATTGACTCATGACGAAGAAGGAACTCATTGCACAGGTGATGCGTGAGATGGGCAGCAAGGGCGGCAAGATCGGTGGCAAGCGCTCACTCGAAACGATGACGCCTGAGGAGAGATCTGAACGCGCGAAGAAGGCTTCATTGGTGGCGGCGAAGAAGCGGACGGAGAAGCGCTTGGCGTCAGAGGGGAAGGGGGTGGCGAAGAAGCCCGCGAAGAAGAAGTGATCTGGCCCCTACCCCCTATGCCCAGAAAACGGCCTGGGAGCCTCCCCTGGGGCTAGCTGCTACCGTTTTTCCACACATCCCCAAAGGCTTCATCTATTTCTGTTGGAATGCTTCGCCATGGTAGGAGTGGTTAAAGCGTGGTGCATGGGTCAGGCGACGTGTGCATTGCTATTGAGGATTTGGTGCCGCCATCCTCGATCTCAAGGGGTGGCTTCTTCAACGCCTACTAGTTTTGAAAACTTTCCAACTCTGGCGGCTGCGTACTTTCTGCACCACTGATCAGGATCGCTCCAGGCCGCTCTCAGGATTGCGCTGTCCAATTGAGGGTCGCACGAATTAATAACAGCTGAGCGCATCACGGAGGCCTTTTCGTGTTGCCCACCCAAAAGCGCATTGTACACCTCAAGCTTCTTTTTGGGAGTTGTTTGAACAAGCTCAAAGAAGAGATATGCGACTCTACTTACGTCTGAATCCATCCACCTTTCGAGGCACACATCCCACATCTCAGCGAATTCATGCGTGGCCCCAAAGCAATCACCATGACGGCCTATCCAAGAATCCCTTCCAGTGTTCCTGCTGCTTAAAATCAATTCGGGATTCTGAGCAGCAGCCGTAAGAACTTCTACGTGTTCTTTCTGGCTGAGCCCAAGGCTTTCCGATGAATCGCGAAGCAACATCAATACGAACTTCTCGGAGAGTTCCGGGTTGCGCATCAATCCCAACCTCTCTAGTTGGCTAAGCTGACAAAAGCAAGAATTCACGTCCTCAGGAACAACTGTGCCGCCGTACTGCCATGGCAACTGATTATGATTGGGGTTGCTTCGCAGAGCCGCTCTAACGATTGGGCTTGGATCAGACTGAAGAGCTGCCTCATAGTCCTTCTTTTGGGCACCGCTACTCGCAAGGTGTGCGGCAGCCCACGCCCTGACAAATGGACTTTCGTCAGAGTAGACAATATCAAGAAGCCTTGCGTCCAATGAGGACCATTCAAGTCCTGGAGCGAAAGCTGTACGCTTGGCCTCGCATAGGCGCTTGATGAATTTGATGCGGTCTCTGGGGCTGTTCATCGCGTTATACTCCGCAATGTGAATCTGAGCAGTGTACTCATCAGCTGAGCTCCCCAGGTCTGGATTCTCAAATGGAGTCAATTCATCTCCCTTGACCGGACCTGGCCACCCTTCGTCAAACCAACCATATGCCATCACGCCATCAATGGATTCCTTGGTCTTTTGGGGAAGTTCCTTAACCTGCGTCTCCAATTTCACCAATCTGGACTCTAGATCCTTCAATAGGGATACCTGACGTACTTTGGCAGCGCGTATCATCAACGCCAAACATATCGCCAACACAACAACAATTAAGGTCAAGGACATTTTCTACTCCTTTGTGGGACCCTGTCTCGCGATGGCACAGCCTACAGGCGAACGCACCTTCACAGCGAACTGGAGCATTGAAGCGGATAAGACGCGCCGAATCCGCAATCACACGCCATAGCTTCCATGTTCAAGAATGTAGCACAGGGCGCTCTCGTGGCAGGCAGTAAGTCCAAATGCATTATCCCCAAGTCGCTTCACGGTGTACAATGCGAACATGAAACTTCTTGCCTTGTTCTTCTTGGTTCTTTCCCTTTCCGCCGAATCAAAATTGCCTGCCGGTGCAAAGATCTTTGTCACTCAAATGGACAGGAACCTTGACGGCTTCATCGTTGCGGAAATGCAGAAGCAGAAGCTGCCGGTTCAAGTTGTGCTCAAACAGGAGGACGCCCAATTCGTTATCACGGGATTCTCGCAGACCACAGGCTCACACTGGGCTGAACAAGTCGCAGCCACAGTCTTCGGCGGCAAAGACAAATATGAGGCTTCGATCAAGATTGTGACGGCGGACGGCAAGACGCTGGTATGGGCAGGCGAAGCTGGGGACCGCTCAATGTTGTTCGGCGGGCTCAAACGCGGCGGTCAGCGGAAAGTGGCGGAACGGTTGGTCAAGGAAATGCGCGAGACCCTCGTCAAGTGAACGATTTTGGTAACAGGCGGTCAGGTCACCAAGAAGATTGGGTGCTAGATAAGTGAAGAGAGTGTTATTGCTGGTGCGAAATGGCCTATTGGAAAAAACTCGTACTCATCGCGGCAGGGTTCGGTAGCAGCTTCGCCATCGTCATCGGTTTAATGATCGGAACCTGGGCATGGTATCAAGGCCGCCCCGCAACGCCGAATCCGTGGAATGCGAATGCGATTGTGGCTACTTTCGATCATCCCGAACAAGAGATAGGCCAACCTAATAAAGGTCCCGACGATTTCCAGCCTGTTCTGTACGCCGTTTATTACGATCTCGAAAATACGACCCAAAATGATTACTACTTGCCTCCTCGGGGGCAACTACAGCTAGCTGAGCGATTGAGGCGAGAAAACAGCCTGTCAGACGGACGTCATTTTGCGCTCGACGAAGAGCCAATATTCATTCCCGCGAAACAGCGGAGGCGCATCGCCGTTCATTTGTTTTACCCAGACTTTTGTGATGTGGGGCCTGAGGGTAAGCATGCTCGTAGTGCGAGGTGGAAGTTGATTACCGGCTGTTTGAAGCGTGACATACCTGACTTGAATGGGTTTGTTCTATTCGACACCGCCAATCGTTATCAGATCAACCTGCCCAATGGGTGGGACAACTTTGAGCCCAAATGAGAATGGTGGCCGAAAGGGTCTGGGAAAGTGGCGCAGTAAGTTACTTAACAAAACAATAGGTCCCTCCTATCAGATCTGTATGCCATGGCGGGCCGCGCTCAGAAGCAGGGAACATGGTGATTCAGCGGCTGTCGCGGTACGCTATTGGTATGGGTGTAAACACGTACACTAGTGACATTCCAGCGGCGGACACCATGAACAGCGGCCCTATAAGTGTCCATAACCGTGGGGTGCTGCGGAACAATAATCCAGGGGGCGATCCATCCACCAGCCCGCGCTGTGGGGCCAAGACCCGCGCTGGGAGCCCATGCCGTGCACCAGCCATATGGAGTGTCAAGGCAGGCCGCTATACGCGCTGTAGAAGGCATGGCGGGGCCTCTACTGGCCCGCGCACGCCTGAGGGGCTGGAGAAGTGCAGGCGGACGCAGTGGAAGCATGGGCAGCGCTCTGCTGAGGCCATGGAGGCCCAACGCGCTTCACGCTCCCAGGTGCGCATGCTGAAGCTCAAAACGAAAGAGCTAATGCGAAGAGTAAGGAACTTACACCCTGACCAGCATAGTAGTCCAGACAAGCTTTCAGTCCTCAACATACAGGAAGCGATTCTGCGCAACGCACTGTCCCCCCTGTAATCCGCGAGCTATCCTGAGCGATTCTTAGTAAAATTGAGATAGTCAGCCGGTTGTCTACTGGCGGCCAAATTGATTGCAGGATCGTCACAGATAAGGATGGCGTCGAGGTGGAACACTATTCAACAGACCCTTCAAATGGATACAACGAGTTGTATAGGGCTTTTGCGAATGCAGTAGAGTGGCTGCCTGCTATCCTGTTAACCCCTGAATTCGGATTTCGCTCAGCCGTTAACGCGGCCATGCAGCTGAAAATGTATGAGGGCCTTCATCGCGCCAATTCAAGAGTCTTTGAATGGCGTGCAAAGAACCCGGACAGTAACCCCCGACCCATGATTATCGAAACTCTGGCGGCCAGGTTTGATGTCCAGGCAGAAGTCTACATGGGCACTGTTATTGACGAGCCGTCCTTGGAGGAGTTCATCCTTGCTCTCCCTAAGCTTTGCCAAGCTGGGCTGCATGCCTTTTGCGAAATAGCATCAATCGAACCGGTTGCCATGTCGGAGGAAGCCAATGCCCGATTTGACGCACGCATCTCCTACTGGAAGGCCGAAGCTAGCAGCCACTTGAGAAAGCTGCTGGCATCTGGGACCGGTGCCCAAGATGTCACTCTACCCGCAAGTCAAACAGCGGGGCCAACTATGGATGCCGAATCCAATCTGAGCGGCGATGAATCGACCAATGCAGAACCCACGCCATTTGTGCCGAGCGGTTTACAGCCGCCAGAAGAGGCGAACGAAGATAAAGCCATTGTCTCGGTGAAAGCAGATCGTACCAAATTGATAGAAGACTTCCAGGCCAAGGGGAAAGCGAATGGCATGAAAAAGAAGATTACGCATAAGATGATTGCCCATGCGGCAAATCGCAAATGGAACGACAGAACGACTGTCACATGGTGGAAAAGAAACGACGAGCAATCCACCATCACTCATGACAGTAAGATCAGGGCGGTGTTGATGAATGATCCGGCAGAGCTGTGGCCTGAACTAATGCCAGATCACCCGCCCAAGTAAATTTCCCCCGCAAATACCGCAAATACCGCATTTCTTTTGTTTGACTTCCGCAAAGCGGTGCATGTTTTCCTGTTATCAGAGGTTGGCAACAGGCCACCTTAGAGAGGAAAACATGGCAACAACAAACACACTTGAAACTCTAATGAATGAGCGCGACGTGGCGCGTGTCACCGGCTTATCCGTCGCGTCCGTGCGGCGTTGGCGTCTTCTTCGGCAAGGTCCGAAATACCTAAAGATCGGGGCGGCGGTGCGCTACCACGCCGAAGATATTGCAGCATGGCTTGAATCGCGCCCAACGGGCGGTGGTTCGGAGGTGCAGTAATGAGCGAGATCAATCGTATAGAGACTGGATCCACGCCCCCTATTCCTCCAATAACGTCCCACTGGCCAGAGCCACAACCCCTCCACGGTGCACTTCCACCGGTGTCGGCCTTCAGGCTGGACATTCTCCCTGATTCCCTTCAGAAGTTCGCTGTTGACCTAGCGGAACGGATGCAGGTGCCACTAGACTTTGTGGCTGTGGTGTTAATGACATGTCTGGCGGGCGCTGTAAGCAGGCGGGCCATTATCCAACCGAAAGCGAATGACACAGGCTGGGGAGTGGTACCCAATCTATGGGGCTGTATTGTAGCGCCACCGGGTTGGCTGAAGTCGCCGATCATTCAGGCAGTGTGCCGCCCCTTAAACCAGATTCAAGAAGACTGGAGGCGCGAGCATGAGGATGCGCAGGGGGACTACCGCAGGGCAGTGGAAGAGTTCGGCCTGAAGAACTCAGCATGGAAGGAGCAGTACAAGGCGGCAGCCAAGGGCAAGGGGGCAGCACCCAGCAGACCTGAAGGCAATCCCATTGAACCGAAGTTGCGGCGGTTGATAGTGAACGATTCCACCTTTGAGGCGCTTCACGAAATCATGGCCGATAATCCGGCAGGGATCTTGGTTATCCGCGATGAACTCACAGGGTGGCTGAGCCAGTTGGACAAGCCGGGCCGGGAAGGGGAACGGGCCTTCTTTCTCACCGGGTGGAATGGCGACTCCAGTCACACGATAGACCGGATTGGGCGCGGGACAATCCATGCCCCCTATTGCTGCATATCCATGCTGGGAGGAATCCAACCGGCGCGGCTTCGATCCTATTTGGTCGACACCATCGAAGACGGGCCGGGAAATGACGGACTAATGCAGAGGTTCCAATTGCTGGTGTGGCCAGACACGGCACCAGATTGGAACTATGTGGACAGGGCACCCAATTCGGAGTTGGAGGCGCAGGTGGCGCAGATCTTCGAGGCGTTAACAAGTCTGGACCCGGCAAATCCAGTCCGCTTCCGGTTCGAGGATACGGCACAGGAACTATTTGTTACCTGGTTAGGTGGCATTGAGGCAAGGGTGCGCGCAAATGATCTCCACCCGGCTCTAATCTCGCATGTGGCTAAATACAGGAGTCTCATGCCATCCCTGGCGCTGTTGTTCGAGCTTGCGGACCGGGTGAGTTCTGGTGGTTTTGAAGGTGCCCGCCTTGCAGATATTGAAAACTTCGTGAGCTTAGAGAATACTCAGCGGGCGGTGGAATTGTGCAGTTATCTGGAGTCTCACGCCCGCCGTATTTATTCCTGTATCATCACGCCGCAATCAAAGGCGGCACAGGATCTGGCGGAGAAGATCAAACAACGGAAAGTGGACATGGATGAGTGTGGCTTCTTCGCATCCCGTGAGGTGTACCTGAAGGGGTGGAGCGGTCTAGACACGTCTGAACGAGTGACGCAGGCGGCGGAAGTGCTGGAGGATGCCGGTTGGATTCGTTCCCAGTCTGGTATTGTTGGCCCCAAAGGGGGGCGGCCATCAGTCAAGTATCAGGCGAACCCGAGGATATGGGAATGACAAGAGGAGGGGGATATGAAGGCCCAAATGAATTCAGATCCGGCAGAGTGCGAGGCTACAAAACCAACAAAACACACTTCCAATATCAACTCGGAGAATGGGGGCCGCGATGATATCAAGGGCTGAAGTTCCGTTCGAACCACTACTGGATACCCAGGAAGCAGCTGCTCTGCTCCAGATCCATCCTAAGACGCTGCAAAAGATGGCGCGGGCTGGAACAGTGCCAAGCCTTAAGATAGGGGACCTCTGGCGCTTCCGGGCGTCCGATCTGGACAATTGGGTGCGGGGCGGGTTAAACTCGATACCGCCACTCGTGCCGTAACTAAGGAGATTGTCCGATGTTCACGCGCACGCGCTATCAAAACGGAAGTCTGAGAGTGAAGAGCAGAGGAAAAGGAATGCGGGTTTGGGAGTTCAGATATTACGAACCACTCCCAGATGGAACGGGGCGCAGCTTGCGCGCCGTCACGGTCGGCACCATTGCGGAGTATCCCAGTGAGGCATCCGCCCGCAAGTCCCCCTCTGTGCAAGCTATTGTGCTGCGGATTAATGCTGAGCATCCGTTGGGGCCTGTCACGGCTTCAACAATGGCAGCACTGATCGCACGCTATGAAAAGGAGGAAATGCCCGCACGCTACTCAACGCGGGTTTCATATCAATCATTCATTGACCGCTACATCCGCCCGCGCTGGGGCGACACGCCAATCGCCGCCGTAAAGCCTATGGCGGTTGAGGATTGGCTGAAGCAATTAAGACTGGCCCCCAAAACGCTAGGCCACATCAGAGGTTTGATGTCCCTGTTGTTTAAGTGCGCGCAGCGCTGGGAACTGGTCCAAGGTAACCCGATCCAGTTGGTTAGGGTTAGGAATGTGAGCAAGCGGCTGGAACGGCCAGCTGTGCTCACAGCAGAGGAGTTTCACAAGCTGCTCCCGCTCATCCGGGAACCCTACCGCACCATGGTATTGATCGCCGGTTGCCTAGGATTGCGGGCTGGCGAGATTGTGGGTTTACAGTGGGGTGACTTCGATTTCGAGAAGTTGACCCTGATGGTTCGACGTAGCGTTGTTCACGGTCGCGTGGGCGACGTAAAAACGGAGTATTCCCGTGACTCCGTACCGCTTGATCCCGGATTGGCGGGCAAGCTTCTGGCATATCGGGACCGCTGCCATCAGACTGAAGAGGGTTGGTTGTTCGCCAATCCAGGAACGGATAAACCCTACCACCAGGAGGAAATCCAGAAGAAGCATATTCGGGTGACGGCAAGTGCGGCGGGGATCAAAGGTAATGTCGGCTGGCACACCTTCAGGCACAGCTACCGTTCATGGCTGGATCAAACCGAAGCGCCGATAGGAGTACAGCGGGAATTAATGCGCCATGCTAGTGTCCAGACAACCATGAATGTCTACGGCAGGGCAATGACTGATGGTAAACGGCAGGCTCACAGCAATGTGGTTCAGATGGTTCTGGGAAAGAAAGAATCGCAGGCTGAGTCTGGCTTATTGGCTAAAGTGGTTTCGAGTGGTCCGAGGATTTGCGCTTAGCAGCTTGCAACCAACTGATTTCGTTGGTTGCGGGGATAGGATTTGAACCTATGACCTTTGGGTTATGAGCCCAACGAGCTACCAGACTGCTCCACCCCGCATTTCAATCATAGCGCACCAGCCACCTGTGGTCAACCGTTACAACCATGTTATTGTGTGGAAAGAGCCACTTTCTTCCACTTCCTCATGCATTCCGCAAGCGTACAATTTTTCATAGACATACTGGCCATCGTGCTAATTGACCTGGTGCTGGCTGGGGATAACGCCGTGGTTATTGCCCTGGCCGTAAAATCGCTGCCGGCGAAAGATCGCCGCATAGGCATCGCCATCGGTGCCGGACTGGCCGTGGCGCTGCGCATTGGGCTCACCTTCTTTGCGGCGCAACTGCTTTTGATTCAATTCGTTAAGTTGATCGGCGGGGTTCTCATCCTGTGGATTGCGGTAAAGCTGCTGGTTGAAAATTCTGGCGACGATGGCACGGTCAAGCAGGCGAGCAGTCTAAAGCAGGCTATCTGGCTGATTCTGGTTGCCGACCTGACCATGTCCACAGACAACATCCTGGCCGTGGCGGGGACATCGAAGGGCCACCTGGGACTGCTTATTTTCGGTTTAGGGCTGAGTATTCCGTTTGTCGTTTTTACCAGTAATCTACTGGCGGATCTGATGGACCGCTATCCGGCGATAATCTGGATCGGGGCGGCAATTCTGGGCCGCGTGGGGGCCGAGATGATTCTCAGCGACCCGTGGGTGGCGGCAATGTGGACGGCTCCGCCCGCGGCGAGCATCGCCATCCAGGCTGCCAGCGCAGTGGGTGTGCTGGTTCTGGGGCGAGTGTTAGCTCAAGCGCCAGGCAACAAAATGGTGAACTGAGCGCCGCCCTCGCTGCGATTAGCGGCCCGCACCGTACCACCGTTCTGCGTCACGATGGTCTTTACAATGTGCAGCCCGAGTCCCGACCGGGCCGACTTGCTGCGCGGCTTCTTGGTGGAAAAATGCGCCTCGAAAATGTGTGGCAGCACTTCGTCTGGAATGCCCGGGCCGCTGTTTTCAACGTGGATGCGAATGCCGCCATCCTCGTGCCTGCGCGCCTTGATCACCACCACGCACTCCTTGGGCATCACCTGCGCGGCATTCATGAAAAAGTTGACGAACACGCGCTCCCATTCGGTGGAAGTACCAGGTAGACGTTGGCCCGATTCGATCTCGCGCTGAAATTCAAGTGGCGCGGAGTGGGTGATATCGAGAAAGTCCTGCATCTGCTGGATCGCGTTGTCCAGAATCGCGTCGAGCGAGGTCGACGCACGAAGATCCTGCGCGATTTCGGAAAAGTCTTCCACAATGCGTACGCCTCGCTTGACGCTACGTTGAATGGTAGCGCCAAGTCGTGAGTATTTCGGTTCGCTGCGCAAAACCTCTGCAGCTTCCGAAATGGTTTCGAACACGTTGTTCAGATCGTGAGCCAAACCGGCGGCGGTCAGGTCGGTTGCCATGCAATTACCCCGCTATGGTACGCAGTGTATCGTAGAATTCGGGGAAAGAAACAGAGGCAGCTTCGGCCTCTTCCACCACCGTCTCTCCAACCGCGGAAAGTCCCGCCACTGCGAACGCCATGGCGATACGATGATCGCCGTAGCTGTGCACTTCGGCGCCTTGGAATTGCTGCCGGCCTGGCACATGGAAGCCATCGTCGAAGACTTCAATCTCCACGCCCATGCGCTTCATGTTTTCGGCCACGGTCGCAATGCGGTCCGTCTCTTTGATGCGAAGCTCGGACGCATCGCGCACGGTGAGTCCATTTTCACTGGCTGCGCCGAGCACGGCCAACACGGGGATTTCATCGATCATCGCCGCCGTCAGCGCCTTCTCAATCACGCCGCCGCGGATGCGTGAACTGCGCACGCGCAGATCGCCGATCAGTTCGCCGCCGGAAGATTGCACGTCCAGAATTTTGATGTCGCCGCCGATGCCGCACAGGAAGTCGATCAGTTCAGAGCGGGTAGGATTCAAGCCAACGCCGCTGATGGTCAAGTCCGCGTCCTTGCTCATCAGTGCCGCAACCAGGAAGAACGCGGCCGAAGAAAGATCGCCTGGCACAGTCAATTCGCGCCCCTGCAAAGTGGCCGGGCCGTTGATGCTCACCACACGCGGACCGGCTTCGATATCGGCGCCGAATTCGCGTAATGCAATTTCGCTGTGGTCACGCGTGCGCAGTGGTTCGCGCACCGTGGTCTTGCCATTGGCATAGAGTCCGGCGAACAACACGCAACTTTTCACTTGTGCGCTGGCGACCGGGGTGGAATAGTCGATGGGTTGCAACACACCGCCATGAATTTCCAGCGGAGGGAACTTGTCGTCTTTGGCTGTAATCTTCGCGCCCATCTCAGCCAGCGGTTTCATGATGCGGGCCATAGGCCGGCGCGAAAGCGATTCATCGCCGGCGATGCGCGTAACAAACGGTTGCGCGGCGAGGATGCCAGAGAGCATGCGAATTGTCGAACCGGAGTTGCCAGCATCGAGTTGGCTTGCGGGAGCCTTTAAACCCGAGGGACCTTTTCCGTGGATGACCACTTCCTTGCCATCGACTTCAATATCAATGCCCAGGGCGCGCATGCAGCCGAGCGTCGAATGGCAATCGGCGCCACTGGAATAATTATGAATCTTGGATGTGCCTTCGGCGATGCTGGCTAGGATTCCGTAACGGTGAGAGATGGATTTGTCGCCCGGCAGCCGGATGGCCCCACCAATCGCCCCGGCCGGGGAAATGCGTTTTTGCATGGGGAAACTACCAGTTTACGCGAAACGTGTGCTTCGTGTTGGTATTTTCCCCGCCGGGGCAAGCATTATGCGCTTACAGCGAACAGCTGTGGAGCAAAGTTGTGATATGTGCGTATTGCCCGAAAGCGTTGAAACCGGTAGCCGACGCCAAAAACGGTCTCGATGTACTGTTCGCCGAAATTGCCCAGTTTCTTCCGCAAGCGGCGAATGTGAACATCCAGCGTGCGCGTACGGATCTCTGCGCTGTAGCCCCAGATTGTCATCAGCAAAACATTCCGCGGAACAATTTCGCCTTCGTTGGCGGTCAGCATCGCCAGTAGCTCAAATTCCTTGCGCGTCAAAATCATCTTCGAGGAATCCACCGCGGCAGCAGCGCGGCGGTAATCCAACGTCAGATGGTCGTCCGAATAAATTCCCTCAATCGTCATGGTCATCAGCTCCTCTATAACACGATGCTAAGGCAGACTGAGTTGGGGGTCGTGACTAACTTGTAAAAAGATTGTAAAAGCGTCTATTCGATGGTGAAGGGGCCACTATTGTCCACGCGGAGGTCGCGCTTGTCTTTATCCTCGGCCTTGAATCGGATGTGGACGGCGCGCGACTGGTCGTTGATCTGTAGCCGGAACTCGGCCTCGTCACCGGGCGCCATCAGGTCTGTCTCCACAGGCCCGTTCTTGGTAGTCAGAACCTCTTTACCAGGAGCCAGAAAATCGATCAGCAGCACCACGCCGGTCAATGGCTTGAGCCCGCTATTCTTCACCTTGCCGTCGATGGAGATGCCTTCGTTGGTGCGATGCACGGACACGGAAACGATCGTCAGCTCTGGCGGTTTGGTCTTCTTGCTTTTCTTGTCCTGGGAATACAACAATGATGCAAGTATCAGTAGGGCAGCAATCAGGCGCGTCATCAGTGTATAGTTTACCTGATCCATGTTAGGAGTCTCAAAAGCGATGATGAAGAACGGCGAAAAGAATGCAGGCGTCAGGCCGACGAGGGTCCGCCACATTGTACTGTGGCTCACCGTTGCCGCCTACATGATCACCTACATGGATCGCGTGGTGATCTCATCGGCCGTGCCAACGATTCGTAAAGAGCTGGGCATCGACATGATCACCATGGGCTGGATTCTCTCTTCCTTCCGCTGGGGCTATTCGCTGTTTCAGCTGCCCGGCGGATGGCTGGGCGACCGCATTGGGCCGCGCCGCGCGCTCACACTGATCGTCACGTGGTGGAGCATCTTCACCTCGGCCACGGCCATGAGTTGGAGCGCCGTTTCAATGGCCGTCTTCCGCTTCTTCTTCGGCATGGGCGAAGCGGGTGCGTTTCCTATCGCCACACGCTCGCTGTCGCGTTGGATGCTGCCCGATGAGCGCGGCTACGCCCAGGGCATCACGCACGCCGGGTCGCGATTGGGCGCGGCCTTCACGCCGCCGATCGTTGTCTTCCTGATCGCCGCCTTCGGCTGGCGCGCTCCGTTTCTCATGTTCGGCCTGCTCGGCCTGCTGTGGGCCGTTCTCTGGTATTGGTATTACCGCGACACGCCCGGCGAACACGCTTCGACGAATCAAGCCGAGCGAGATCTGATCCAGAACTCGATCGGCGAAGTTCGCTCCAAGACCACCACTTCCGTGCCCTGGGCGGAGATTCTGCGCAGCACCACGCTCTGGAAGTTGTCCATGATGTACTTCTGCTACGGCTACTGCCTGTCTGTCTATCTGGACTGGCTGCCAACCTATCTGAACGAACACCGCCATTTCGATCTGAAAGCGATGGGCTTCTACGCCGCAATGCCGCTCTACGCCGGAACCATCGGCGATCTGGCGGGCGGCTGGCTCAGCGACCGCATCGCGCATCGCACCGGCAATCTGAAGATGGCGCGGCGCGTGGTGGCGGTGTTCGGCTTCCTCTGCGCGGCGGCGTTCATCATTCCGGCTACCTTCACAACAGACCCGCAGATGTGCGTCTGGTACACCTGCATCGCCTTCTTCGGCCTGGAATGCACAGTGGGCGTTTCCTGGGCTGTACCGCTCGATATCGGAGGCGACTATGCCGGCTCGGTCTCCGCCGTAATGAATATGTGCGGTAATATAGGAGGCGCAATCTCGCCAACTTTGTTGGCATATTTGGTGAAGGCTTATGGCTGGGACGTGCCGTTCGTATTCGCCGCTTCGCTGTGCCTGGTGGCTGCGTTTCTGTTCTACCGAATCGACGCAACCAAAGCCATTTTTGTGCCACAGCGTGAGCCGATTGGAGTAGCTCCGAATGTACATTAATCCAAACAAATGCGTTGCCTGCGGCAATTGCACATATGTGTGCCCCATGGGCGCAATCTACATCGATCCGGTGATCAAGCGCGCCACCGTCGATCGCGATGAGTGCGTGGAATGCTATGCCTGCTTCAATGGCTTGAGCCAGGAACATTTGAACCCCACCGTGGTGCGCACTATGCGCAACATCTTCAAGTTCATGCGCCTGCGCTTCGATCCGGAGCCGGACATCTGCCCCACCGCCGCCTTTGAGCCCGATAAGATCGAATGGCCACGCATGGTGCGCCGCGCCTTCAGCGATCCGCGCGTGCCGCATGAATCCACCGGCATCGAAGGCCGCGGCACGGAGGAAGTAAAGACCAACGACATCAGCGGCCGCGTCAAGGTGGGCGAAGTAGGATTCACCATTGAGTTCGGCCGTCCCGGTGTTGGCGCACGCTTCCGTGAAATCCAGCTGATGAGCCAGGCGCTGGCCAAGCTCGGCGTGTCGTTTGAAAAGAAGAACCCCATCACTTCCCTGATGAGCGACGTGCCCACGGGTACCATTCGCGAAGACATCCTGAACGAGAAAGTTCTCTCGGCGATTCTCGAAATCAAGACCACTATCGAACGCACCGAAGAGATCATCCGCTGCGTGCAGGAAGTGGAAAAGAAGGTCGACACGGTAGTCGCGCTAGGCGTCGGCACGCGCTGCGACGAGACCGGCGACGAAACCGTGATCGCACCGATACTGGAAAAACTGGGCTACAGCCTGCAACGCGCCAAGACCAATATTGGCCTGGGTCGCATTACCAACATCGCCCCCGCGCCAAGCGCCGGTGTGCCCGTAGGAGCAAGCAAGTGACAAATACACTCCATCGATTCGGCGATGCCGAAAGCTTCAAAGACGACTACGTCATCTTCGCCATTTGCAGCCGCGGCATGAACGATCAGGACGCAGTTCCAAAGCTGAAAAGATTTTTGCAGATCGCGCTGAAGTTCAATCCGGTGAATCTGGGCGACGCGCGGCACGGCGGCGCTTTGCGTCCTTCGAAGGACATGAAGCCAACGTCGCACTGGAATCGCGACATGAAGCCGGACTTCCAAAACGTGATTGACGGGTTGGATGTTCCCACTACGGCAGCCGCGGTGTTCAACGACAAAGTAGCGGCGCAGGATTTCGTGAAGGCCGTGAAGGAAGCCAACCTTGGCTTGAGCATCAACATTTCCACTTCGATCGATGGCGCTGACGAGTGCTGCCACGAGGCGGGCATTGCGCGTCATAGCGTTGGTTATTCATTGGGCTTCGAAGGCAAGACGGAAAAGCTGCCAAGCACGCAGGTGCTGAGCTTGAGCACAATGTGCGGTCATGGTATGGTGAGCCATTCTCTGGCCAAGAAGATGATCGATTGGGTGAAAGAAGGCCGCCGAACTCCAGAGGAAGCCTCCAGTTATCTGGCGCGGTTCTGCTCCTGCGGCGTGTACAACCCGGCGCGCGCCGTGCGCATTCTCGACGCTGCCCGCCACTGTATGAAATAGGCATATGAAAACAACCCTTCTTGCATTCGTTCTGACTGGCGCGCTGTGTGCGCAATCCGCGTCGAATCCAAGCGTGGACCGTGCGCGGGCCATCCTGCTGGCTGGCCTTGGCGATAAAGATCCGGATGTTCGAGTACAGGCACTTCACGGCTTAGGCATTGTTGGGCGCAATGAAGAGATGATCAAGGGGCTGACCGATCACCTCGAAGATAAAGACGTGAAGGTGCGTCTTGCTGCGGTTGGCGCGATTGTCGATTTGAAAGATGCGTCATTTATCCCCGCACTGCAAAAGCGAGTGACGGAAGACGATGTTCCGGAAGTGGCCTTCGCCGCGGCAAAGGCCCTGTATGGCTTCAAAGACCCGCAAGGCAAAACAGCGCTCAACGCGATGTTCAACAAAGAGATGAAGACCGACTCGAGCATGATCCGCTCGAAGGTGCGGGACTTTGTGCGCACAGTGAAGACGCCGCGCTCCGCAATGTTGCTGGCCATTCGCAATGGCGCCGGTTACATACCTCTGCCTGGCTTCGGTGAAGGCGTCGGTGCTGCGATCGATCTGATGACCGATGGCGACTTTTCCGCCCGCGCCAATGTGGTGCTGCTGATGGTGACTGAACGCTCCGATGAAAACAAGAAAATCATATCCTCTGCGCTGACCGATAAGGATTGGACGGTGCGTGCAGCGGGCGTGCAATCCGTGGCTGGCTTGAACTGGATGGAATTCTTCCCCCAAATCGAGTCAATGCTCGATGACAAGAAGGACAAGGTCCGCTACCGCGCGGCAGCAACCTATTTGCGGCTTGTTTCAATCAAGGCCAAAGCCAATTAACAAAGGTAGGACAGGCGATTCGCCTGTCCAGATACGTGTTAAATTAAAGCTGATTGGCTCGCCTTCCGCATATTCCGCTGATAGCGTGTTTTCTGATCGGCACTCAACTGCAGGGTCAAACCGGCCCTGAGACCCTGAGCCTCGATCAGGCCATTCAGCTTGCCCTCAACGCCAACCGGCAATTGAAAATATCGGGCATCGCAGCGAAAAAGATCGATGATCAGATAGGATCCCTGCGCACCAAACGCCTACCAGCACTCAGCTTTTCCGTTCTTGGCGCGGAGAAGCTCACCCACATTGACTTCCTGTTCGCACGAGGCTCGCTCGGCGTCTACCCCAACGTCGGGCCAATCCCAGACAAAAACATCTCCATCCAATCCGGCTTCACCCCCACCGCCATCATCATGGCGAGCGCGGGCCAGCCACTCACACAACTGCGCAAGATCCGCCTCAACCTGGAAATGCTGAAGCTCGGCTCAGCGCTCGCCGTGGAGCAGACGCGCGAGCAGCGGCAATCGCTAGTGAATCAAATCAAGAAGCTCTACTACGGAATCCTGCAATCGCAGAGCGCGTTGGAAAGCATCGAAGAAAGCATCCGCCTGTATCAGGAACTGGAACGTATCACCGCGCAATACGTGGCCCAGCAGACGGCGCTGAAGTCGCAGAATCTCGAAATGCAGTCGCGTTTGCAGAAGGCAGAGTATGACGCGCTCAGCCTACGCAATCCGCTGGAGACCCAGAAAGAACAGTTGAACAGCCTGATGGCGCGCGACATCCGCACGGATTTTCGCGTGCAAGCCGTACCTGAGATCAGCGGCCAGGAGATGGACTTGGAGGCTGCCCGCAAGCTCGCGCTGGAGCGGCGTAGCGAACTTCAATCGGCACGCATCAGGCACAAGCAGGCAGAGCAGGACAAGCGCATCAAACGTTCGGAATATATTCCCGACGTCTCGCTCGTGGTGAACTACCTTGCACCGATCGGCTTGGGCTCGTTGATCCCCTCGAACATTGCAACCGCGGGCATTCAGTTCAGTTGGGAGCCCTATGACTGGGGCCGCAAAAAGCATGAGCTGGCGGAAAAGGACAAGACGATCGAGCAGGCTTCGCTAGCCATCACGGAGACCGAAAACCAGCTACTGATCGAAGTCGGCTCGCGCTACCGCAAGCTCGAAGAGACACGCAAACTACTGACCGTGGCGCGAGCCGGGCAGGCACTGGCAACGGAAAATGTGCGCGTAGCCACCAACCGGCTGAAGGAAGAAAGCGCGCTGCTGAAAGACGTGCTGCACGCGCAGGCCTCGCTGGCCGAAGCGAACAACCAATACCGCCAGGCACTGCTGGGCTTCTGGAGCGCAAAAGCAGACTTTGAAAAAGCGATTGGTGAAGAGTAATGAGCAAATCCACGAACATCGCGGCAACCGCACTGGCGCTGCTTCTCATCGGCTGCCGCAAAGATCCCACACCTGAAAAATCCGTCACGCCAGTGAAGGTGCAGGTGGTGGAACTGGAATCGATTTCAACGGAAACGCGCTATTCGGCCAACATCGGACCGGAAATTCAGGTGACCGTGTCATTTCGCGTTGGCGGCTATGTCGACAAGCTGAAGCAAGTCTGCGGCAAGGATGTGGAGCAGGGCGACTTTGTCCAAAAAGGCGACACACTTGCACAACTGCGCATGCGCGATTTCGAAAACAAGGTGGCGCAGGCACGCGCCCAGCACTCACAAGCGCAGGCAGCACAGAGCGTTGCCGAATCGCAGTTGGCCGATGCCCGCGCCGGTCTTGCCAGCGCCGGCCAGGATCTGACGCGGGCGACAAATCTGCTAGCTTCGCAAAGCCTCACCAAAGCGGATTTCGACAACGCCAAGGCGCGCAACGACAGCATGCAAGCGAAAGTGTCCGCCGCGCAGGCGCAGGTACAAGCGATGGCGGCGCAAGTCACGCTGGCGTCGCAAGTGATTCGCGAAGCGCAACTGGCGCAGGAAGACAGCGCGCTGAAAGCTCCATTATCGGGGTATGTAATGAAGCGGCTGGTGGAAACCGGATCGCTCGCCGCACCAGGCGGGCCCGGCTTCGTCGTGGCCGATACCAGCAGCGTCAAGGCAGTTTTTGGCGTGCCTGACAGTGCGATTACTTCGATCAGGAACGGCCTGCAGTTCCCATGTGAAACCGATGCCCTGCCCGGAGTCACACTCAACGGACGCGTGACCAATATATCGCCCTCAGCTGACGCCAAGAGCCGTGTGTTCGATGTGGAGCTGACCATTCCGAACCGCTCGAATCAACTGAAGCCCGGCATGATCGCATCCGTAGTGGTCAGCGGCGGTGGGCCGCAACAGGCCATCGTCGTCCCGTTGGCCGCGGTGGTCCGATCCAGCAAAAACCCCAGTGATTATGCGGTGTTCGTGGTCGACCAACCTTCCGGCAAAGCCACGACGCGCATGCGCGAAGTAAAGCTGGGCAAGGCGCTGAGTCATGGCGTGGCGGTGGAATCGGGCCTGCAAAAAGGCGACCGCATCATCGTAAGCGGCAGCACGCTGCTCAGTGATAACGAAGCTGTGCAGATCAATCCCTAACGAAACATGAGCACGCATCGCACAGACGAAGAGGCCATCCGTAACACGCACAACACGGCGCGCTACTTTGTCGAGACGCGCCACATTTCGTGGGTGCTGTTGATTGGCACCATCGCATGGGGCGTCTATGGCTACACGCACATGCCGCAACGCAAGGATCCGGACATCCCCATCCGCGTCGCAGTCGCCATCACGCCGTGGCCTGGCGCGGCGGCCGAGCGAGTGGAACAACTGGTTACGCGCAAGATCGAAGAACGCGTTGGCCAGAACTCGAAAGTGACCGACATTAAATCGATCACGCGCACGGGCGTCTCCATCGTCTACATTGAGCTTGACCAAAGCGTAGGCAACACGGGCGAACAGTTCGACGATATCAAGCTGCGCCTCGATGCCGTACGCGATCTGCCCGATGGCGCAGGGCCGATTCAGTTCCAGAAAGACTTCGGCGACACAGCCGCATTAATGCTCACCGTTGCCACGCCGAAGGTCTCCGGCGTCGAGATCGAAATCCGCAGCAAGGCGGTACGCGAAGCCATTGAGCAGGCGCGCGCAAGAGCCCCGAGGGCGAAGGGCCGGCGCTACAGCGTCGTAGCCAATCATCCCTATTCCATCGACCACTCGCAGATCCGTTACATGTACGAACTGGCCGCCCAGTGGGGCGTGCAGCATAAATACTTGACCGCGCCCGTAATCATTGAAGGCCAGGGCTTCATGGGCCTCGACATCGAGTCCGCATTAGAACCCGCCGAATTGGGTCGCCATGTGCAGGACTTTCTGCACGACCGCTTGCAGGAAAACGAATTTCATCCCGATGCGTGGCCTTCGATTCTGATCGGCGACCCCGCGGAAACAACGGCGAAGGTTGCCGCCGCAGCCGGCGACAAATACTCATACCGCGAACTGGATGAGTTCACCAGCCTGATGGAACGCACCATGAAGGGCATGTCGCGCGTGTCGAAGACGACTCGCTCCGGCCTTCTTGACGAGCGCGTGTATCTCACCTACTCGCAGGAACGGTTGGCATCGTACGGCATCAATCTCTCTTCCCTGCCCCAGATTCTCGGCGCACGCAACATCACGCTCCCCGGCGGGCAGATTGAAGTCGACAAGAAGAACATCTCCATCGATCCCTCGGGCGAATTCAAAAGCGAAAAAGAGATCGGCGATGTCATCATCGGCGCTTCGAATTCCGGCTCACCACTTTATCTGCGCACGGTGATGAGCGTGCTGCGCGGCTATCAGAGCCCGCCACGCTTCCTGAATTTTCTGACAGTGCGCGACGAGAAGGGAAGCTGGCAACGCCATCGCGCCGTCACGCTGGCGATTCAGATGCGCCAAGGCGAGCAGATCGCTGCATTCGGAAAAGATGTCGACGCGGCACTGGAAGGCTTGAAGCAACAGTTGCCTGCAGACTTGATTTTGGCCCGCACTTCGGACCAGCCACTCCAGGTGGAAGAGAACATCGAGCTGTTCATGCGAAGCCTATACGAGGCGATCATCCTGGTGGTGCTGGTCTCTCTGGTCGGCTTCTGGGAGTGGCGTTCGGCGCTGCTGATGGCGCTGGCCATCCCTATCACGCTGGCCATGACATTCGGCATGGCCTTTTCGTTGGGTATCGATCTGCAGCAGGTCTCGATTGCAACGCTGATCATCGCACTGGGGTTGCTGGTCGATGACCCGGTCGTCGCCGGCGACGCCATCAAGCGCGACCTCGCTCTGGGCAATCCGGCGGTGGTCTCCGCATGGCTTGGACCAACCAAACTGGCCACTGCGATCATGTTCGCCACGATCACGAACATTGTGGCCTACCTGCCATTCCTGATGTTGAGCGGCGACACGGGCCGCTTCCTATACAGCCTGCCGGTGGTGATCACGTGTTCGCTGGTGGCCTCGCGGCTTGTGTCGATGACCTTCATTCCTCTGCTCGGCTATTACCTGCTGCGGCCAAAGGCAGAGCCTTCGATCGAAGAACGCCGCACCAAAGGTTTCGCCGCTTTTTACTACAAGGTGGGCACCACGGCCATCAACCATCGCTGGATCTTTCTCTTCCTGTCATTCTTTTTCCTCGGCGGCAGCTACTTTCTCGCCAAGCAGTTGAAGTCGCAGTTCTTCCCCAAGGATCTTTCGTATCTCTCGTACGTCGATGTGTGGCTGCCTGAAGACGCACCGCTTTCCGCCACACAGCAAGCCGCACTCCGGGCGGGTGACATCATCAAAGCGGAAGCAAAAGACAATCTGCAATCGCTCACCACGTTTCTTGGCGGCGGAGGCCCGCGCTTCTGGTTTTCCGCATCGCCTGAGATGACGCAGCTAAACTATGCGCAGATCATCATTCAAGTGAAAGACAAGCACGAAACACAACATCTGTTGGCTCGCCTGCAACCGCTACTGGCAGCGGGCGTGCCCGGTGCGCGCATCGACACGCGCCCCCTTGAGACAGGCAAACCCATCGGCATTCCCGTGCAGATCAAACTGACGGGCGCGGAGATTCCCGTACTGCGCGGACAGGCCGAACAGGTGAAACAGATTCTGCGCAGCTCGCCAAAGTCCGACCGCGTGCGTGACGATTGGGGCTCTGACAATTTCGCCGTCAAGCTCAGCATTGATGCCGACCGCGCCAACCTCGCCGGCGTCACCAATCTGGACGTTGCATCGGCCTCTGCATCGGGCATCAACGGTTCGCGCGTAGCCACCTTGCGCGAAGGCGACAAGCAGATCCCGGTAATCGCCCGCCTGCGCATGGACGAGCGCGCTCGCCTATCGGATGTCGAAAACCTGTACGTCTACGCCTCGCAAGGCCCGCAGAAAATCCCCATGCGCCAGGTCTCTAAAGTCGACTACGCCATGGAAACAGAAAAGCTGCGTCGTAGAAATCAGTTCCGATCACTGGTGGTCGGGTGCTTCACAACTCCTGGCGCACTGTCTTCGGAAGTGCTGAGCGACGTGCTTCCGAAACTCGAAAAGTTCAAGGCCACGCTGCCGCCGGGCTATACGCTGGAGATCGAAGGCGAGTACAAAGAGCAAAAGAAAGGCTTCAAGGAATTGGGGCTGGTGATGCTGGTCTCCATCGGCATGATCTATTTGGCCCTGGTGATTCAGTTCAAAAATGCGGTGAAGCCGCTGATCGTATTCGCCGCAATTCCCTACGGTGTGTGCGGCGCACTGATTGCCATCTACGCAATGGGCTCCCCGTTCGGCTTCATGGCGTTTCTAGGTGTCGCCAGCCTGGTGGGAGTCATCGTCAGCCACATCATCGTGCTGTTCGATTTTATTGAGGAAAAGCACGACGAGGGCGAGCCGCTGGTGCAGGCGCTGCTTGACGCAGGCATTATGCGCTTGCGGCCCGTGCTGATTACAGTAGGGGCAACCGTGATCGCGCTGATCCCCCTGGCAAGCCACGGGGGACCATTGTGGGAGCCACTGTGCTACGCACAGATCGGCGGGCTCACGGTTGCCACGTTCATCACGCTGCTGTTAGTGCCCGTGATGTATGCCATCTTTGTGCTCGACCTGAAACTGGTCAAGTGGGAGCACAAGGAGTTACCTCTCACCGACCCGTGCCCTTTACCTCTAACCGAACCGCGCCCGTAAGGAAGCGGTTTCTGCTCTACGCCGTCACCGCCAGATGGTTCGCCACCTCCACCAGCTCATTCCCATACCCAGGCAAACACGGCAGAATACGTGCGACATGATCGGAAATCCACGCGTTGGCATGCATGCTCGGATGCACGCCCTTATCCAGGCCGTGCAACTGACGCCACACACCGGTCCAACGGTCGTTGTAAGCCTGGAGCTTTAGCGCGTTCCCGCCACCGGCAATAATACCAGCCAGGTCGTGCCCTTCTTGCATACCGACATTCATGCTTTGTACGCCGACCGGTCCAGTCAAGTGGGCCGAGTCGCCGGCCAGCCACATACGCCCGGCGCCGTATTGCGATGCCTGGCGCTGTTCAAACCGCACCACCGTGCGCCACGTAATGCTCCGTATGTCACCCTTAAACCACGGCGCTCTCAAAGCAAGCAGAGTACGGAAAGTCGACTCCTCCAGCACCGGAATTTCGAATGGCTTGGGATCATGATCGCGCAAGCGCGACGTCAGGAAGTAACCCGGGCCGGCCAATTGGCGCGCAGCTTTATAGTAGGGCAGTTCAAAGCTCCACCGCCAGTGTCCGTTGGGCAGAGGCCACAACGCATCGGTGGTATCTTCGCCAAGAGCCACGCGCAGTTCGTCGCAGCGCGGCTCATCGCTTTCGAATTCAAAGACCGCGTAGTATTGCGGTGCGCCGGTCTGAACAAACTCGGCGTCGATCGCCCTGCGTACGGAAGAGTCGTAGCCGTCCGCTCCAATCACCCAAGGCACTTCCAGTTCCTTGCAATTGGCGACAACCCATTCTTCATGCGCGATCGCATAACCACGTGATTCGCGCTCGAAGGAATCGATCTTTGCCCGCACCTGTCCATTCTCTGGCCATAGCGCGGACACTTCGCTACGCCATTGGACACGGACGCCAATGTGATTCAGCGCGTCCTCAAGAATCGATTCCAAGGCATCCTGGCGCGATACGGCCAAGGGCTCATCCAGCGGAATCTCTGCCTTCCGAGTGCTGCCATCGTAGAATGCGATGCGATTCAAGAGCAGTGATTTACGCTTGATTTCAGGTTCGACCCCCGCTTGTTTCAACAGCCCAAGCGTTCGCGGATGCAAGGCCAGGGCGTAACTGTGGGCACAAGTCCAGAATGCGGAATCAGCGATCTGGACACGCACTCCCTGACGCGCAAGCGTCAACGCGGTGAACAATCCAACTGGACCCGCCCCTACTATTAAGACATCCGGAGCAGCTTCAAACATAGGGAACACCTCCTGGGTACTATCCAGTTTTAGTATATAGCAAGATCCGAAACTCTGAATCCTACCACGAGGCCCGCCCGCCTCACCCTTCGAGACATTGGATGTCCATGGGTGGCGCAGGCGACCTGTCCGCCGTAGCTTTAGCGAAGGAGGATTCGCCCAATGCCACATAGTTTTTCCAATTGCACAGGTGAATCGTCGACGCGAAACTCGACACCGCGGTTTTTTCAAGGGTGGGGCGGGCAATTTGCCTGCCCTGACTAACTTGAAAATCACCTCGCCCTCACTGACGTGGCTTCTCAATGCTGCGAAACTGGCCAGACAACTGGAGTATCTTGTTCTTCTCGCAAAAACTATTTGGCCTTGGGCGATTCGCCTGTGCGAATACTAACTCAAAGAACAGCCGAATGTAAAAACCGAGTGGTATTGGATTGGCAATCTAATCACCGATCAGTCCGTCGCAGCTGTCCACTTCTATTTCGCAAACCCAATGCCACCCAGTGCGGTAAAATCAATCAAGTCCCTATGAAAATACGCTTTTCCACTCCGTTGTGCCTTGTCCTGCTGTCGTCGATCGCTATAGTCGCTCCGCGCGCCGAGGCGCAGACTGCGCGTTTTCATACGAATTTGGGCGATATGGATGTGATTCTCAATCCAATCGCCGCACCCCTGACAGTGGCGAACTTCATCAACTACATTAACAAGGGTGCCTACAACAACAGCGTCTTCCACCGTTCCGTGTCCGGGTTCATCATTCAAGCCGGCGGATTTCAAGTTGTGAATCACCAGCTAGCCACCATTCCGCAGGATGCGGCGGTGAAGAACGAGTATGGTATTTCAAACACCAAAGGCACCATCGCCATGGCCAAGCTGGGTAGCGATCCGAACAGCGCTACCAATCAGTTCTTCTTCAACGAATCCGATAGCAACGCCTCGAACCTGAACTTCCAAAACGGCGGCTTCACCGTGTTCGGCAAAATCGCCGACGCCGCCAGCCTGGCCGTTATGGATAAGATCGCAGCAGTACCTGTGCCATCGCCCGGGCCGCTGGCTTCGCCCTTCGATCAGATTCCACTGCTCAATTGGAACGGCGGAAATCCGACCGACGCCAACTACGTGATCATCCTCTCAGTGACGCTGCCCGATCTTCCGCCCGTGCAACCGTCCGTCAAGCCCAACGGAGTTGTCACCGCCAGCAGCTTCGGCGGCTTCACTGCCGCGGCGCCCGGCTCATTCATCGAAATCTACGGCAGCAATCTGGCCACCACGCGGCGTGGCTGGACCGGCACTGATTTCACCGGCAACAACGCCCCCACTTCTCTCGATGGCGTCACCGTCTCCATCGGCGGCAAAGCGGCCTTCGTGAACTACGTGAGCCCTAGCCAGGTAAACGTCCAGGTACCGGCTGACGTGCCAACGGGCGCGCCCGCACCAGTAGTTGTAAGCTTCAAAGGCCTGGACAGCGACCCCGTCATGCTGCCGATTCAGTCCAGCGCGGCAGGCCTGCTGGCTCCGTCTTCCTTCAGTGTCTTCGGCAAACAGTACGTGGTCGCGGTCCATTCCGATTCCGGCGATTACGTCAGCAACGGCAATCTGCCAGGCTTCCCTGAACCCGCGCTTCCCGGCGAGACGCTGATCTTCTATGGCATCGGTTTCGGCGCCGTCACGCCGTCAACCCCCATCGCGGGGCAGGTAGTGAGCGGGCTGACCAGCCTGGCCTCGCCTCTGCAATTTAAGATTGGCACGTCGACCACGCAGGTAGTATACTCCGGTTTGATACCGGGACTCGTCGGAGTCTACCAGTTCAACGTGGTTGTTCCAGCTGATGCACCCAACGGCGATCTGCCGGTTGAGGTCACGCTGGGTTCAACTGTGATCAATCAGAAGTTGTTCCTGCCCGTGCAGAAGTAGGAGGCCTCATTGTCCGGCTTCGTGATCAGACCCGCAACGTTGGCGGACATAGAGATCGTTTGTGCTCACCGTCGAGCCATGTTCTTCGACATGGGGCACGAAGATGCCGATACGCTCGATCCCATGATCGTTGCCTTCCGCCCCTGGTTGCAGCGCATGATGGCTTCGAGAGAATATTTGGCGTGGCTCGTCATGACGCAGGACGGAGACATCGCCGCCGGCGTGGGACTATGGCTGATGGACTGGCCGCCGCATTTGATCGGACCCGGCACACGGCGCGCCAATCTCCTCAACGTATATACGGAAAAGCCCTTCCGCCGTCATGGACTGGCGCGGCAGCTGGTCGACACGGCAGTCGCCTGGTGCTACATGAACGGCATCCGCACCGTGATTCTGCATGCCAGCACGGAAGGTCGCCGAGTGTATGAAAATCTGGGCTTCAAACCAACCAACGAGATGCGCCTGATAATCGAACCATGATCCAACTGATCGACCGCAAACTGTTTGACGACGTCGCCGCGAGTGCGGAATCCACCGTGCGCCGCCGTCTGAATCACAATTTTCATTCCGGCCCCGACGACAATCCGCACCGCTTTCTGAACGTGCTGTTGCGCGGCACATACATTCGCCCGCACCGCCATTCGGATCCGCCAAAGTCAGAGACCTTCGTCGTGTTGGAGGGCCGCGCGGAAGTGATTATCTTTACACCCGAAGGCGCAATCGAAAGCCGCCATCTGCTGGGCGATGACACGCTGGGAATCGACTTGAGCCCCGGCGTTTGGCATACCATAATCACCCGCACGGATCGCGTGGTGTGCTTCGAAGTGAAGCCCGGCCCGTGGCTGCCCGCAACGGATAAAGAGTTCGCTACGTGGGCGCCGCCCGAAGGCGATGCAGCCGTCGCCGGATATCTGGAAAGCCTACTCTAGCTCTGTGGCAGAAGTTCGGCAGGCGCAACCGCCTGCCCCACCAGAAGCTGGGAGTGATTGACATTCACAGGTGGCGCAGGCGGTTGCGCCTGCGACTACTGTAGCGTGCGGTAATACGCGATCAAATCGAGCACCGGGGGCGTATGGCCCATCGAGCGCAGAAAACCCGCCACCTGCCCACGATGATGCGTGGCGTGGTTCACCACATGCATCGCCACCTGCCAAAGCGGCGTGGAGTGATCATTGCCTTTCATGTCTTTGTAGATCAGCGGTTGTGCCACGCCGTCGTCGCTGAGCGCGGCAGCCCACTTCTTCCAACGCGCGTGCACCGCTGGCCAATCATCGCGAAGAACGTGAACGTGCATGTCTTTTTCCTGATCAATAAAGCGAGCCGGAAGATTACCATCAATGCGCCCCATCCAGAAACGATCGGCCGCGAAGGTGTGAACCAGCGTGCCGAGCACGCTCTTATCGGCTGTGCCGAAATCGCGCCACAACTCATCGGCATTCAAGTGTGCGATGGCTTCCATCAGGCGCTGGCTGGCCCAAGCCGTATAGTCGATATGGATTCGGAGCACTTCCGCGGAGATTAACATATCGCTCCAGTATAACTACGTCCTCCCGGTAGATAATAGAATTCAATGCGCCGGTTACTCATTCTAGTTTGGCTCACCGCTCTGCCTCTCTCAGCGCAGGTGCTGATTGACGGCGCCAAGCTCGGACCGAAGCTCCGCGACCTCTCCCCGTTGCCTGGTGAAACACACCTGAATTGCGAAGTGTTTCCCATGCGTCCGACCTTGAATTACGGCTTCCGCTTTCAATCAGGTTACTACGTGCGGATTCCGATGTCGCAGTTTCCTGGCGAGGGGCACTCCTGGGGAGTCCTCATCAAAGTGACTCCCGATGGGTTGAAGGATTCACCCTCCTTCCTGGTGAACAAAATTCTGTTGCCCAAGGTCCCCAAGACGAACGTTCATTTCGAAATGGGCGGAGGCTTTCTGGTCGGCCCAGGCCGCTATAAAGTGGAATGGTTGTTGTTTGACGATCAATCGCGCGTATGCCGCAAGACATGGCAGGTCAACGCGCAACTGACGCGTGCGGAAAGCGCTGTAAAACTGACTATTCCGAAAAACGCAGTGACCGATTATTCCCTGCGCGGCCTGCCGCCGGCCAACATTCAAACCGACGACGCCAAGGCGATCCGCCTCACCGTGTTCATGCACGTGGCGCCGATCTCCATGCGCCGGACGACCTTGCGATCCAGCGACCGCATGACGCTGCTGGGTTCGCTTTCCACTTTGCTGGAGCACGTGCCAACGAAATCCGTGCGGCTGGTAGCGTTCAGTCTTGACCAGCAGAAAGAGATCTTCCATAGCGACCGCTTTGCCCGCTCGTCGATCGATGAGGTAGCGAAATCGATCGATCAATTGGAACTCGGCCTGGTCGACATCAAAGTATTGCAGAACCGCCGCGGACCGGTGGAACTGTTGAGCGAAATGTTGGAGCACGAACTCGCGGCACCCGATCCGTCGGAGGTGGTCCTCTTCCTCGGCCCTGGCACCCGCTACTTTGAGAAGTTGCCGCCGTCTGCAATTGAGCCCATCGCCGGCGCGCAGTCTCGACTGCTCTTTTTCCAGCTGCACCCGATCTTTCGCGCTGGCGCTCCGCCGCAGGAAAGCTTCCCCGACAGCATCAGCCAGACAATTTCCAAATTGAAGGGCAAGACGCTCCACATCCGCACGCCTGGCGATTTCGCAAAAGCGATCCGGCAGTTGGAAGCGCGGAACTGACAATCAACTGCAATTCCACCGCTTGGTGGCACAGGCACTATCGCCTGCCGACTCGACACACGTGCCGAGGATTGGCTAAAGGTTGCAATCACGGAAAGCATCTCCAGGGAGATCTGACGTCTAGCTCCGCTTAGGCGTTGGCCTTCGAAACCGAAGAGCACTACCTGACAGACAACCTTCGCAATGAGCCAAAACCGCTTACTGACGTGCTCGGCTCGGTTGGCGATGCCTGCTGCTGACCGAGCACCGCACGTTAGCAAGCGGTTCTTCGGGCTCAATTGAATTTCCATTATCCGGCACAATTCCCCTTCGGGATCAGGAAGTCTGAGTCTCGGTTTGCTCCGCCGGAGACGTTTAGTATTCCTCGAAATTTGCCTGGCGCCACGCAGGCCGCCTGAACGTCACAAGCCAAGTATCTCCCGTGCAGCAATTGCCAGCCGAGCAACTCGCCCAGGCAACGGAGCGCGGCACGGCGAATGGCATGCGAGTTCCTGGTCGTTTATGGGGCCGCGCCGGCCCTGTTTTGACTCATGCCAATCGCGATATACTGTGAAAACGCGGAAACGATGCAAGCCGAAGCCAACCTGACGCTGATCCTCAACGATTGGGCTAACGGAGACAAGTCCGCCATCCAACGTCTATTGCCGCTCGTTTATCCAGACCTTCGCACTCTGGCCAGCAGCCAACTTCGCAGACATGGCGGCCAGGGCACACTCCAGACCACTGCCGTCGTCAATGAGCTTTTCCTCAAACTCCTCGGCCGCCGGCCCCCTCAACTGGACAACCGCAAGCACTTCTACGTGCTCGCCGCCAGAATCATGCGTGCTGCTTTGGTTGACCATTACCGTCAGACCTATGCGCAGAAACGTGGCGGCGCTTTGGATCGCGTCGCTCTCCACGCCGATCTCCTCTGGGTGGACGCCACCAGCGAACAGGTTTTGGATCTGGATCGCGCGCTCGAAGAACTCGAATCGCTTGACTCCCTGCAGGCCGACTTATTTGGAATGCGCTACCTGCTCGGTTGCACCGCCGAGGAGACCGCTACCCTTTCCGGACTCTCCAAAGCCACCGTCGACCGTAAACTCAAACTCGCACGCGCCTGGCTGTTCAAGCGGCTGAATGAGTCGAATTCCGAGCCATCCACGAATGTCTAGTTGAGTGGCTCGATTTCTATGACACCTCCTTCAGGCGCGCGCTGGCATAAAATGGAGGAGATTTACACCGCGCTCGAAGGTCTGCCCGCCGGCGAGCGCGAGCAGCGACTTCTTGCAATCCGGCCGCTGGACCTCGCCGCCGATGTCCGCGATTTGTTCAAAGCCATTGACGCCGAAGCCGCAGCCCAAAGCCGGTTGGCAGCCGACAACGACCGACAATCTCTATCGAGTGCCCCTCAGCTTTTTGGGTACCAGCTTCTCGATCCGCTCGGTTCCGGTGGCGCGGGTGTCGTCTATCGCGCCAGCCGTCTCATCGACCAGGGCTCGCCCCAACCGGTTGCGGTTAAGGTATTCCATTTGCACCGCGCCGGACTGGATGACCGGCAGCGCTTCGTGCGCGAGCTCGCGATCGTCGCCACGCTCGATCACCCCGCCATCGTGAAGTTTTTCGATGGTGGATTCACCGCCGACGACCGGCCCTACCTGGTGATGGAACTGGTCGAGGGCGTCCCCCTTACGACGTACTGCGACCTGCATCAATTCAACATCGAAGACCGGCTGCGGCTGCTGCTTGGGGTGATCGATGCCATCGCCTGGGCCCATGCCCGCCTCGTAGTCCATCTCGATCTGAAACCCTCGAACATCCTAGTCACAGCCCATGGGACCCCCAAGGTTCTCGATTTTGGCGCTGCCCGTCTGATCGATGATGGCGAAAACCTGCCCATTACCCAACAAATCACCCCCCAATACGCCAGTCCTGAACGCCTGCGGGCTGAGCCGCCAACCGTCGCCAGCGACGTCTACAGCCTGGGGCTTCTTCTTTTTGAAGTCCTCTCCGGTGGATGGCCCTTTCCAACCCGCGAGTCGCTTGTCAGTCTCGCCGAACGCGCCGCGGGCAACTCTCCACTTTCGCCCCTGCCAAATGCCGCGCCAGCCGGTTCACCTTTAAAACGCCAACTCCAAGGCGATCTGGATGCCATCTGTGCCAAAGCCCTTGCCTTTGAGGCCGCCGAACGCTACGCCACCGCGAACGACCTCGCCGAGGACATCCGCCGTTACCTGGATCGAAAGCCAGTGCGCGCCCACCCGCCCAGCCTTCTCTATCGGACTCGCAAGTTCGCCATGCGTTACTGGGCCCGCCTTGCGGTGGCGGCGGTGGTAGTGGCAGGCCTGGGTGGCGCCGGCATCTATTCCGCTCTCCAGGCCCAAAAAGCGCGGCGTGCCGCCACCCAAGCCGAAGTAGCCGTGGCCACGCTCTCCCAACTTCTTTCGGAAAGCAATTTTGGGCGGGCCATCGGTGGACGCGATATGACGGTCAAAGAGCTATTGACCGCTGGTCTGGCCCGTATCTCGCCGGCGCGTTCCTCTGATCCCAGTGTGAGTTCGGACTTTGCTGTAATTCTGGCCCGAGGCTTCACCGCCCAGGCAGACTACAAACACGCGCGCACCGCAGTGGATCAGGCGCTGCGTCTGGCTGATGCGTCCGGGGATGTTACGCGCCGCGCCGCCGCGCTATGTGAGGCCAGCCGAGTTTCTTATCATGAGAGCCAGCCCGAGGTTGCCTGGGACGAGGCGCGCCGTGCCTTCCAACTTTGGCAAGCGCACAGCGGCGCCTTCTCGACCGATCGCAGTCTCAACCTTTTGGCCGATGCCGGCTTCATTCTGCTTCATGCAAAGCTTGCCAATCCCGCCGCCGGCGAGGCTTTCTCCGCTTGTCTTCGGATTGCGCCGGCGGCCAGCCAGTACCGTACCGTCTGCTTGGAAGGGCTCGCCAATGTGGGCATTTATTCGCGCAACGCTTATCGGGAAGGTCTGCCCATGCTTGCCGAGGTGGTCGCGCTCCGCCGCGCAGACTCGACCAATCCCTCGGCGCTGGCAAACGCGCTCCAGGCGTTTGGAATGGCCAACCGCTTCCTCCGCCAATATGCTGAGGACGAGGCCGCGCAGCGCGAAGCATTAGCCTTGGTTTTGGCCGCCAACGGTGCCGAGGATCTGTTTACCGCTAATTTCCGTGCAGTCTGGGCGTCGTCGTTGCTTGGTGTCGGGCGCGAGGAAGCCAGCCGCGCGGAGGCAGAAAGCGCTCTAGCCGTCTATCGGCGTTTCTTCCCTCAGCCCGGGGCAAATCTCTTGTGGACGCCGCTTTCGGCGGCGATGGCGAGCGCCTGCCTGACCGGCCGCTTCGCGGATTGCGAGCGCTACTCCCGCGAAGCTTTGCAAACATTGGGCCCCAAGCCTTCCGAGAAAGACAACCGCTTCATCTCCGCACAAGGCCATTTGGGTTGGGCGCTGGCCCGTTTGGGGCACGCCGCCGAGGCCCGGCCGATGCTCAGCCATGCCATCGAGGCGTATCAGCGGCAGAACCGCCGCCCGCCGGTGATGAGCCAGCTCGAATCCGCCCTTCAATCCATCGCCAAGCCCTGAGTCATTTTCCCCTCCGAATGCGAACGACCTAATGAAGGATCGCTCAAGGAGGGCGAAAATTTCTATGAACACCAAATACATAATGAAGCTGCTGGTCATCGGGTTCGGACTGCTGGGCTTGACAGCTTCGTCACACGCGGCGACGATTACTTATACAATCAGCCGCACCAATGGCATCGGATCTCTCACCGGCACCCTGACCACCGACGGCACCCTCGGTGTGCTGGCTGGACCCAACTTCGTTTCTTCGAATCTCAGTGTCACCGTGGGGTCGAACAGTTACAGCCTGGTTGGCCTGACGTACTCGTCTATCGGACCCGTCATACCCGGGGCCACCATCCGCACGGAAACGAATGGTAGCAACATGGTGGCGACAAGTACACAACTCTTGTTTGATTTTGCTTTGCCTGGCGCAGGGAGCTTTCAGATTGTGGATAATGCGAATGCTGCGACTCCGCTCTATTGCGCGACGAGCGGATTTGCCGCATGCGGGGGCAATGAACTCTTCGGTCTACCGGGTGGCAATACGGGCACCACCAGGTTCTATGGCTCAGCGACCGGGAACGTCGTCCTTGGAACGAAAGTTGCCGGTGCTGCAACACCGGAACCGATGGCAAGCGCATTGATGTTGACCGGCTTGGCCGCGTTCTGGTTGCGCAAGCGGGCGGGGCGCTTTGAATCGAGGTAGTCAAGAGACGCTTTGCACAGGTGGGTGGAAAGGTCCGGGGACGGGTCGGCTTCCCCGGACCTCTACTCACCGGGGGCAAAGCCGGATTGTGTTGCGAACACGGTTCGTTCGTAGAACCTCTGCCGCCGCAGACACGCCGCCAACCTGCTAACCGATCCTGATTTTGGAACAGCAGGACTTATCCGCGATTCTTTGCGATGATGGGATTTGGCCCCGGCCACCGGAATGCAATCACGTTTTATTCGTTACTCCTGGTTTCTTCTCATCTACAATCTGGCAGTAGTCGCTTGGGGTGCCTATGTGCGCGCCAGCGGCTCCGGTGCAGGCTGCGGCAACCACTGGCCGCTGTGCAATGGCGAAGTGATACTGCAATCGCCGCAAATCAAAACCATCATTGAATTCACCCACCGGCTTACCAGCGGACTGGACGGCCTTCTAGTGATCGCGCTGGTATATTTCGCGTATCGCATCTATCCTGCCGGCCACCTGGCGCGCAAATTCGCCGCATGGTCGCTAGGACTGGTGATCTCCGAAGGGCTGTTCGGCGCGGCCATCGTGAAGCTGGGACATGTCGCAACCAACGCCTCAACGGCGCGCGGCTACACGCTGGGACTGCATCTCTGCAACACGATGTTCCTACTGGCGGCATTGGCTTTGACGGCATGGTACGCGATAGACCGGCCGGCGAAGCCCGTCTCCGAACGTAAGATCAGCTGGATGCTGATCGTGGCCGCCATTGGAATACTGATCGCCGGCGCCACCGGCGCGATCACCGCGCTAGGCGACACCCTGTTCAAAGCGGCGACGTTTGCCGAGGGGATGAAACAGGACTTCTCTGAATTTTCGCATCCGTTCGTGCGGCTGCGCGTGTTCCATCCCGCGCTGGCATTGATTCCCGCCGTGCTGATCGCGATGTTCTGCGGATCAGTGCTGGCGGCGCAGAATCCCAGCGCTAATCTAAAAAAGTTATCTTACACTTTGATTGGATTGGTGGCCTTGCAAGTGATGATGGGGGCTTTGAATCTGGTGCTGCTGGCGCCAGTGCCACTACAGATCTTGCATCTGCTGGGTGCCGACCTATTGTGGATCACGCTAGTACTGCTAATGGCAGAACAACGCGGGCTGTGATGTAGGGCAGAATGGCATTCTGCGGCCGAATGGCATTCGGCCTTTTCCGGTTAAAGAACAAAGCGCGGCCCGATAACTAGCCGCGCTCTTTAGGCGGGAGCCTAATGCTCTTTTGGCAAAAGCCTAGTGCTTGTAGTAACCAATCATCTCGGCAAGCGGAATCGGCTCGTAGTCGCCAGCATGTCCAGCCTGGCCGAACGCGAGCATGCGAGCCTTCACCACCTGCTTCATCGCTTCACGCGCCGGCTTCATGTAGTCGCGCGGATCGAAGTGCTCAGGATGTTCCATCAGCACCTTGCGGATTGCGCCGGTCATGGCCATACGGTTGTCCGTATCGACGTTGATCTTGCGCACGCCATTTTTGATGCCCAGCTGAATCTCTTCCACCGGCACGCCGAAGGTCGGATTCATCTTGCCGCCGTAATTGTTGATCATATCCTGCAGTTCCTGCGGAACGCTGGATGAACCGTGCATCACCATGTGGGTTGCGGGCAGGTTCTTGTGGATCTGTTCAATGCGGCTCATCACCAGGACTTCGCCGGTCGGTTTCTTGCTGAACTTATAAGCGCCGTGGCTGGTGCCGATGGCAACTGCCAGAGCATCGATGCCAGTGCGCTCCACGAATTCGATAGCCTGAACCGGGTCGGTCAAGTGAGCCAACGCATCCAGATCCGCGCCATGGCCGTCTTCCACGCCGCCGAGGCAGCCGAGTTCGCCTTCCACTGTCACGCCGCGAGCGTGCGCGTATTCGACCACTTTCTTGGTGACTTCCACGTTGTATTCAAAGCTGGCCGGCGTTTTGCCATCGGCCATCAACGAGCCGTCCATCATCACGCTGGTGAAACCCATCTCGATAGCAGAGATGCAGGTTTCCGGGCTGTTGCCGTGATCCTGGTGCAGGGCCACGGGGATCTCCGGATACACTTCGGTAGCCGCGATCATCAAATGATAGAGGAAGCGATCGTTCGTGTAAGAGCGTGCGCCACGGCTGGCCTGGATGATCACCGGCGACTTGGTTTCGCGCGCGGCCTCCATGATCGCCTGAATCTGCTCCATGTTGTTTACGTTGAAAGCGCCGACGCCATAACCGCCCTTCGCCGCTTCATCAAGAAGTTGCCGCATCGATACCATTGGCATGGGGATATCTCCTGGTAGGAATAATTTGAGTATTGAGTCCGTTGCTAGCCCGGCGAACCGGGCCGGTGTATAAATACGAAAAGCACAACAAAACTGCTTGTCTCTATTTAAATCTAGCACAGGGGAGCAGGCCCGGATACCATCGGACGTTGGATAGGCGCTTAGCCGTTTTGCGGAGCGAGAAGGCTGAGAGGGTCTCGCGTAGGGCAAACCACGAGACAGACAGCCAAATTCCGGCAACCATCGCCGGAAATTGGTGTCAGTCCCCAGTTTCCAGCGCCTGCGCGGCTTGCTCCCCCAAAACGGATAAGCACTGTCGTTCGATGAACGGCGAACTAAAGGTTCTTCAGGAGCAGGTGGGGAGGCGCTGCGAGGCGATGGCAGAGGCCTACGCGGGGGTCTGGCACTGCCGCAAAAGATGCGGATTTTGCTGCACCAGGCTGGCATGGCCGAGTTGCCCAAGGCCACGCGGCAGCAAGTGGCTGAGCGGATCACCGGACTGACAGACGGCCCGGTGGTTTGCCCGTTCCTCGATCGCGAATCGGAAAGCTGCCTGGTCTACGCGCATCGCCCCGTCGCCTGCCGCACCTATGGCTTTTACGTGGAGCGCGACAAAGGTCTCTACTGCGACGACATTCTGGCCGTGGTGGAATCTGGCGCGGCGCGCGATGTGGTGTGGGGCAACGCCGAATCGGTCGATTCAACCTTGGACCGCAGGGGCCAGCGGCACGATCTGAGCTCCTGGCTGCGCGCAGGTTGAATTAAGGCACCGCACAAAAATAACTTTGCCGTCATCAACGTGGTTCAGAGTCGCACTCCAATGTCACTTACATTGGAGGTTTGATGGCGCAGGCACTCTTGCCTGCCGCCTCGGCATTCGTGCCGAGGCTTGGCTCGGTGTTGACAACAAGGCGTCGAGACGAGTCTCGACGCGGCAGGCAGGAGTGCACGCGCCACGTGGGCTCGCGCAGTCAATGTAAAGTTATTTTCGCGCGGTGCCTAACCCATCCGCTCAAACAACCAGCGGCGGGCATCGGTGTAATTCCGCTGCAGCGTTCGCATCGACATACCGGTAGCGGCGGCCGCCTCTTCGTCCGTCAGTCCAAGGAAAAACTTCAGCTCAATCGCCAGACACCAGTCCGGGTGCGAAGTCTCCAGATCGTCAAGCAGCTTGTTGATGCTAACTGCCTGCTCCAGCTGCGTCTCGCGGCCACGCAACAGGTCGCCCAGTGCATCCAGCGGAATCTTCGCGCCCGGCGGACGGGCGCGTGCGTGGTCGATCAACAGCCGCCGCATGGCGCGCGCGGCGATCGCAAAAAAATGTCGCCGGTTCTCCCAATCCCGCTCGCGGGCGTTCACCAGGCGGAAGTAGGTCTCGTTCAACAGCGCAGTGGGCTGCAAAGAATGGTCGGGCCGTTCTTTGCGCATCATCGACTGGGCGATGCGGCGCAAATCGGGCAGCACCAGTTCGAACAGCTCCGGCTCTACGTCCCGGTCGCCTGTACCCCATAGTTTCAATAACTTAGTAATCTCGCCGAACGGCTGATCGATCGCTTCTGACATGGCGCGTGCGGTTTATTGTAACGCAAATGAGCGCCTCTTTTTCCCTCAGCTATTGGTTTGATCCCGTTTTCCGAAATGTTTCGCGTATCTCAATGAAGCATCATTCGGAGGTTACTCAGTTGGCACAATGCATGACGCCCGAACTTTGGAAGCGGGTTGAGACCGTATTCGAAATGGCACTGGGAATGGACGCAGCGGAACGCCGGTCGTTCATTGAGCGCGAATGCAATGGAGACGCAGCTCTCATCGCGGAAATCGAAGCGCTGCTGGCGCTGGATTACACACAATCGAACACAATCGAATGCATTGTTGGAGAGGCCGCCGGCACCATGGCGGACAAGGTAACGGCCATCCAGGGCAGCATGATCGGCTGCTATCGCGTCATCCGGCTGATTGGCGAAGGCGGCATGGGTACGGTTTTTGAAGTGGTGCTGGGTGACGATTTCATGGGCCCGCATTACGCGCTGAAGCTGGTGCAACCTGGAACGCTCACCGAAAGCGCGCGGCAACGGTTTATCAACGAACGGCTGATTTTGGGCAGCCTCAACCACGCGTCCATCGTGCGATTGGTGGCCTATGGCGAATACCGGCAATGCGAGGACGAACCGTCGGTTCCGTACATGGTGATGGAGTTGATCGAAGGCGAAAACATCCGTGTCTATTGCGATCGGCTGCGGCTTGGCGTGCAGGCGCGGCTGGAACTTTTCCTGAAGGTTTTGGAGGCGGTGAAGTTCACCCATCGAAACATGGTTGTTCACCGGGACTTGAAGCCGGCGAACATTCTTGTTTCTGAAAACGGCAATCCGCATCTGCTCGACTTTGGCATCGCCCGCGTGCTGCGCGAACGCCGCACCAGCGAGCGCGCTGTTCCGATGATGACGCCAGCCTACGCTTCGCCGGAACAGTTAAACGGCAAGCCCGTTACCACCTTAGACGACGTCTATTCACTAGGACTGGTGCTGTTTGAACTGATGACCGGCATTCGCGCCCGCTCCACGAAATCAGGTTCAACGGCGGAGATCTATCGCGCCGCCTGCGAAACTCCGATCCCCCTGCCAAGCGAAGCTGCGCCGGACCGGGCCTGGCTCTGCGGCGAGATCGATCACATCGTATCGAAGAGCATTCAGAAGGACCCCGAGGAGCGCTATCATTCGGTGGAAAGCTTCGCCGCCGCAGTGCGGGCGTTCCTTGCGGCCACGCCAACTATGACGCCCTTGTACCCGCAACAGCTCAATCACAATTCTGCAAGAGCCTCGCGGGTCTAGGCCTCCCGCACCTTCAAATACTTGTTCATATCGGGGTTGGCGATGCGCTGCACCTTACCACTCGGCTTGGGCCAAGTGATCTCTACCCAATCAATCTTTGCCGCCGCGCCAACGCCCAGCACCTCGCGCGGGTCGTGCGAGGAAAGATAGCTACCGCCATTGTTCTTCAACCGCGACCGCACCACGCCGCCCGCCGACCAGCGGATCTTCGCCCCAATTGCGTCGCGGTTGCAAGTGACACCTTCCAGCTTCAGCCCCAGCCAGTTGTTCCCTGCCCCGGATCTGTTCTGCAGCAGCACAGGCGCGCCACCATTGATGCCGATCAACACATCCAAACGGCCGTCGTTATTGAAGTCGCCAACCGCCAGCCCGCGCGCGGAGTACGACTTCGTGAAGGCCGGACCACCATCGGCGCTGACGTTGCGCAGCTTTCCCGCGTCCTGATGAAACAGCAGTAGCGGCTCCTGATACTTCACCGAAGGCGAGTAGTTTTCGATCATGTCATCCGGATGGCCGTTGGCGAGAATCAGATCGACGGCGCCGTCGTTATCGTAATCGAAAAACTTCAGACCCCACCCGCTCAGCAAGCGCGTTGGCTGGGCAACACCGTTCGATTGCGCCACGTCACGGAACGATTCGTTCTTCTGATTGCGATAGAGCGAGAACATCTCCTGGTCGACGTTGGCGACGAACAAATCCTGATACCCGCTGCCGAAAACATCGGCCGCATCCACGCCCATCCCCGAGCGCGGCGCGCCTGCTTCGCTAAAGCCGACTTCGGCTTGCAAGGCGATCTCTTCGAAACGCGGCTTGCCGTTCTTCATGCCGCGATTGACGAACAGGAAATTCTGCACCGTGTCGTTGGCGACGAACAGGTCCATCAGTCCGTCGTTGTTGATGTCGGTGGCCACAACACCCAAGCCCTTGCCCAGCGCGCGGGCGATATCGGTTCCCGCGCCCACCTCGGTGAACGTGCCGTCGCCGTTGTTGTGATAGAGAAAGCTGGCCGTCGGCTTGAAGAAGCGCGGAATGCAATAGTAGTGTTTGCCCAGCTTGTTATCGCCGCAACTGCGATGCTCGCCAGGGCCGTAATCCACAAAGCTGCACACGAACAGATCGAGCTTGCCGTCGTTGTCGTAATCGAACCAGACGGCGCTGGTGGTGAAGCCGGGCGTGGTTAGGCCGGCCTTTTTCGTCACGTCGGTGAACGTGCCATCGCGATTGTTCTTGTAGAGAATGCAGTTGCCGTAAGAGGTGACAAAGATGTCGGGCCAGCCGTCGTTGTCGTAATCGCCAACGGCCACGCCCATGCCGAAGGTTCCACCGCCGACCCCAGCCTGCATGGTCACATCGGTGAACGTGCCGTCGCGATTGTTCTTGTACAGCGCGTTGCGCAGCGGTTTCGTTGGCTTGTAGAAATCGCACGGGCCGCTGTTGACCAGGTAGATGTCCATCCAGCCATCGTTATCGTAATCGAGAAACGCCACGCCGGGGCCAAGCGCTTCGGGCAGATAGCGCAACGGCGACATGGCGTTTTCGTGCACCCATGCGATGCCGCTCTTGGCAGCAGGGACCTCTTCAAAAAGCGGGGCGTTGCCTGCGGCGGCGGCAGCTGTGAGATAGAGAAATTGGCGGCGGTTAATCGGGATAGGGGGCATCCTTCTTAACCACTCTAATCCAATGGTCGGCGAATGTGCGATGCGAGCCGGGCAGATCGAGCTGAGGCATGTGGCAGGTGGTGCAATCTTTCTTCGCGACCTTGCAGCCTTTCACATGGCAGGCTCGGCATTTCGCGTCGTAGAACGCGGGCTTGGTTTCCACCGTGCGGTGCGGATCGTGGCAGGTGGTGCAGCTGATGCGGCGGTCGTTGGCGTCGTAGCATTTGCTGCTGGCCAGGCGATAGGGCTGAAAGCGTACATTGAGGATGCCGCGCGGGCCGTTGGCGGCGATCTGTTCCCACGTACGGTGGCACTCGCCGCAGAAGTCGGACATCTGCGCGGTGCTGAGCTTGCCCAGTTTTTTCATGTTGGGATGTGCGCCGAAATCACCGTGACAGCGCTCGCACTGCACGCCGGCGACTTTCTGCGTCATGTGGCAACTGAAGCACTGCGCGGCCTCCTTGGGAGAAGTAAGCCGGCCTGCAGCCTCAAGCAAATTAGCTGGCTTCGTGTTTTGGAATCCGATGGTGAGATCCAGACCATCGAGCGGGGCGTAGTAGCTGACGCGGCTTTCATACCAGCGGCCTTCACGCTCGAACAGATAGGTTTGTCCGGTAGTGCCTTTTCCGAAGGCCCAGGCCAGCGGGATGCGCAGTGTCTCTTTGCCATCGGTGACCGTATATTCCGCTGCTCTGATCTCGTATCGGTATTGGTCCAGCGTCTTTGTAAGCAAGGGATGCTTGCGAAGCACGCTGCTGTCTTTGGCTGGCGAGAGCGCAGCGGTCATGCCTGCTTGATCGAACGCGGCGGTTTGCGCTTTGTGGCACGGCGCGCAGTCCTGCGGAGCGGCATGAATGGCCGAAATGGCGATGAGTAGGATCGATGTGGGGCAGAGTGGTACTCTGCGGGCGATTGGCAATCGCCCCAAACAGCTAACTCCGTCCGGGAAAGGCCGATTAACAATGGGCCGGTGCACATCCATCCTCATTTCACGTTCACGCCCTGCTGCTGCTTCGCCTGTGCCTCCGCATTCAACTTCTGCACAATGGCCCGCTCGCGATCCCCATCAGCCTTACGCTTCAACCGGTAATAAACCGTAGCCAAAGTAACGTGGGCGCTCGTGTACGTAGGAGCCTCTTTCACAATCAGCTCCAATTCGCGGCGCGCAGCCTCGGCCTTCTCCGTCGCCAGATCGATCACGGCCAAATTGTACCGCGACCCCAAATCGCCAGGCCGCACCTGCAAAGCCTGCTTCAGCAGCGCGCGCGCTTCCTCGAACTTGGCTTCGTCTTTGAGAAGCAGCGCCAGTTGAAAGTTCGCATTGAAGTCATTCGGATTCGCGGCCAGCGCCTTTTTGAAAGCGTCGGTAGCACCCACCGGATCACCCGCTCCCACCAGTGCCTGTCCGTAAAATCCGTAGGCATCGGGCAGATTCGGATTCAGCTCTACGGCCTTCTTCAAATCCGCCAGCGCGTCCGGGAATTCACGCGCCGCGAGTTTCGCCGTACCCATCAACAAGCGTGCTTCGGCAGAATCACCATTACGCAATATGCGGTCGATGATGGGCTGCCCCTTCGCCACTTGCTCATCGCGAATTAGCGCAGTACCCAGCAGGTAAGCGATCGCGAGGTCTTCGGAGTTCATCGGCGAAAGCAGTGCGACCACGTCCTTATTGCGCCCCATCGACAGCCAGCAATCGGCAAGCAAGAGAGTCGGCTGCATCTCAGCCGGCGCGGCCTTATGCACTTTGGCAAACGATGTCGCGGCTTTATCTTTCTGGTTGGTTTTGTAATAAGCCAGGCCGAGATTCAATTCAACGCCGGTGTTGGCAGGCTGCAGCTTTAGCGCGGCGCGATAATGAACAATCGCGTCCTGAAACCGCCCCAGACGCGAAAAGGCCGCGCCTAGATTCGATTGAGCAATCAACGAATCCGGATGCGCGGCCAGGTACTTTTCGTATGCTTTGATTGCGCCCGGAATGTCACCGCCCTGGTGCATTCCGATCGCCTGTTTCAAAACCGCTTCATCCGCCCCCGCCTGCGCGAACATTGCCGCGCAGGCGAGAAACGAAATGGCGAGATGCTTCATTTAGAAGTAGAAGCGGGCGTCAACGGACATGATCCGGTGTCCCTGCTTAGTAGTTACCGTACCAAACAAAGGAGTGTTGAGCAAACCGGTTGTACCGCTAAAGCCGAGGTTCAGATTGTTACCGTTAAACGACCACAACGGATGGTTCAGGAAGTTGTAGCCATTTACGCGGAGCTGGATGGACTTCTTCTCCGACATCTTGAAGTTCTTGAAGACAGCCAGATCGGAGTTGAAGAAAGCGGGGCCGTAGAGAACCGGCTGAATGGTCGGGCCATTCTGTCCGATGGTCTTGGGGAAGCTGTAGCAATTGGGATTGATGAACTGATGCTCTGCCAGATTCTGCGAAGGATCGCAGGTCAGCGTGGGCATCAACGTGATGTTCGGCGTACCCAGCAGCGAAACGTTGCTGACGTTTTGGGTGGTACCCGGGACCTTGAAGCTGTTCAACGCCATGCCGAAGTTCTGTCCGCGCTGACCGGTCAGGTTAACGCCGCTCTGTAGCTGAGTGATACCCGAGATCTGCCAAGCGTTGACCAAACCACCCGCCAGTTTGTTTTTCGTGAAGCTCTTGAACTGGTAGGAATACGCCGCGTTGAAGATGTGCTTGCGGTTGAACGACTGTACACCGTAGTTGTTGTTCAGGTTGAACGAATCGAGGGTCGAGCTCACAACCCCCATGCCTTTGCCATAGGTGTAATTGGTGTTGATCACCGCGCCGCCCTTGGACCGGCGATAAGTGGCCTGCAGCGAATTGTAGTTCGCGTACAGGTTGTTCGTCGCCAATGAAACGCCAGCGAAGCCTTGCAGCGGACGGTAGTTGTTTACGTTCTGCGCGTTTGGATCCAGACCGTTCAGCTTGGATGCAAGCATGGTGCCCGGTTGGATCATATTCACGTCGCTGCCGTAGCCGCTCTGGTTGAGCAGATCTCGCGTCTGATTGCCAACGTAGGAAAGTTCGATTAAGCCAGACCACGGAACCACGCGGTTAATCGTGAAGCTGTAGCTGTCGGTAACGGGATCGCGGTCATTCTTGGAGTCGACCCCGCCAATGGATAGCGCACCCACGGTTGGAGTGATCGAGTCCAACTGGCTGACATTCAGCGGAGTGTTGCCCGGGCCCTGATTGTTGCTCAGCGATGCGGTTTGCATGCCGGAGGAAACGTTCAAACCGGTAGTGAACTGGCCAGAGTGGTAGTAGTAGCGGCCCCAGCCGCCACGAATCACGGTCTTCGGGGTCAATGCATAGGCCATGCCCACACGTGGTTGCCAGAAGGGCTTCGGAGTTGGGAAGCCGCCCATGGGAACCGAAGGATCACGCTTGTTCCAGAGGAAGCCGCAATAATCGGTCGGGACGCAGGAGGATTTGTACTTCGAATAATCGAAGATCGAGAAGCCGAAGCCCAGATTGTCTGTCCACGGCGTGAAGTGCGTAATGCGAACGCCGAGTTCCAGCGTCAGCTTGCTGTTCACTTTCCACGAATCCTGCACGAAGCCTTCAAAGGTTTCATAGGAGATATCGTTGACGCGGTTGAACGATGTTTCGCTGTATCCGTTCAAAATACCGGTCAACATGTCGGCCACGGGGTTGCCCAAGGTGTTGGTATTGCCGGTGCTGAAGCTGAGCGTGCCGTTGGTGTCAGCGTTGGCAGGCTGCGAGTTGCGGATGTGTTCCCAGAAGATGCCGGCCTTAAAGGTGTGCTTGGACCAGATCTTGGTTACGCTGTCGCTGAAGCTGGGCATATACTTGTCTGCGTACAGGCCGCGTGCGCCGCCTACTTCATAACCGCCATAGTTGAACAGGCGCGAAAGTTCGCCTGAGTTATTTACGTTCGGAATCGTCGGTACGCCGTTCTTGAACAGGCCTTTCATCGCGTAGCCAACCACGTTGCGATCAACCTTGCTCGGATCCTGCGGCACGTTCGGGAAGCCGATGAACGTATAGCCGAATACGAATTCATTGGTCATGGAGGGGCTGAACACATGCGTCATGGATGCGGAAACAGACTGCGAAATGTTCTTGCCTTCGATCGGGGTCGGGTTCGGCTGCTGGTTGGTGGCGCCGCTCCACAATCCGATTGGGAACAGTTGCTTTTCCTTCTGCAGGTTGTAGCGTACCCACACCTTGGTGTTGTCGCTGACGTTGTAATCAGCGCGCGACATGGACTGGATCATGTTCTGTTGGAACTTAATGTCGTCCACCCAGTTGAAGCCGCCGTTAGAATTGGGATCAGCGTTAGGAACTGCATAGATGTTCATGAGCGCCTGCGTGCTCTTGTTGATGGCCGAAGGAGGGATGATGCCACCCGGATACAACGCCAGGGCCTTGGCATTCAATTGCTGCGGAGCAGCGCCGGAGAAGGTCAGCGCACCTTCCTTCGCCAACTCTGCCGGAGAGAAGTTGCCGGTGCGCATGCCCATCGTGGGAACGGTGGTGCGCAGCAGTCCCGTGTCCTGCTTCTGATAGAAATACTGAAAGCCGGTGTGGAAGAACAGTTTGTCGCGTTTGCGATTCCACTTGGTGAACGGCAGGAAAACCGGGCCGCCCAAGGTAAAGCCTGGCGAGAAGTTTGCCGTCTCAGGCTTGGCGATGCGGCTGTAATTTGCCAGCCAGTCATTCGCATTCATGGCCGAGTTGCGGATTGGTGCGTAAGCGCTGCCATGGAACTCCTGGCCGCCGCCCTTGGCTACTGAACTGACAACGCCAGGGCCTTTCTGGCTCTCTGCGTTAAAGTTCGACATGGTGATCTTCAATTCGGAGATCATCGCGGAGTTCGGATTCACCGGCGTTGCGCAGTTGCATCCGGGATCGGAAACGTGTGCGCCATCCGCGGTGATGTCGAGCGAGTTGTTCGGCAGGCCGTTATAGGAATAGGCACCGTTCAGCGGGCTCTGATTGCCGCCGCCGCCATTACCGTTGATGCCCATGGTTTGGCCATTGAAGTTGGCTGAGTTGGACGTGCCGTTGCTGATACCGAAGCCAGGCATGATCTTGATGAATTCAGCGGCGTTGGCGCCAAGCTGAATGAAGTTGTCGAGTTCTTTCGACGTGAGGCGATCGGCCTTTTCGCCGGAATCGACCGGCTGTACCAGATCTACGTCGCCGGTAACAACGACTGTGTTGGAAGTATTACCGACCTTCAGGCCGATATTCACGTTCAGCTTATCGCCGCCGCGGAGGACGATGCTCTTCTTGTTGTAGCCTTCAAAACCAGGGGACGATACTATGATTTCGTATTCGCCGGGAGCTACCGATGCAAACGTGTAATACCCTTCATGGTTAGTTACCGTATCGCGGACAGATCCGGATTGCATATCGCGCAGCTTCATGGGTGCATTGGTCACCGCTGCGCTGGAAGGGTCGGTAACAATTCCCGTGATTGTTCCCGAAATTGACTGCGCCTGCAAACCTAGATTCGCAAACACAACGAAAGCGATTCCTACTAAGAATCTGCTCTTAAAACTCATTCTTTCACCTCTGAAAAATTTTCCCCGCTTCCGCCTGGGGGATCCAGGCGGATTCGGCTATTATATTACATTCCAGAGGGTGGCGCTGAGCGTTCGGCTACTGCGTTGCGATGAACAGTGACTGCGGAGTGGCCGCTCCGCCCAGTGTCAACGACAACGGAGCCGCGGCATTCGCTGCGCCGGCGGGCACAATCACGTTGAACTGATACAGCCCAACAGCGTTTGAAGCGAGACCGGCAAACGTCGCCGTAGCAGGCGCGCCATTGATCGTGAACTGCACTGGCGAGGTCAGGCTATTGTTCTGCTGTACGGTCTGACCAGCCGGGATGTTCGGCGTCACGCCGCCGAAGCCGACACCGTAGAAGATGATCGTCTCGCCCGCGCGAGCCGGACGGGACGGCACGCCGGGAATTAAACCAGTGGGCAAAACGAAGGTGATGCCATCGGGGAACACTGCCGCTGCGTACTGCTTACCGCCAATCTTGAACGCCGCGGGAGCAAGAACACCAGGCTGAGTGGCGGCCACCGTCACGGGGTAGGAAGCGCTGACGCCATCGGCCGTTGTCACAACCAGGGACTGCGCGCCGGTCGGTGTGTTCGATGCCACTTGCGCATTGACCTGGCCTGCGCTGATGTAGTCGATAAAAGCCGCCTGGCCGCCGATGGTGACTTTGGTGCCATCGAGCGAAGTCGGCGCATTCACGCCCTTGAAATCGGCATCGGACCAGCCGCGCGCATTGATGGCCAGGTTCTTACCAAAGATCTCAATCCACGTGCCAGGGGCAATCGTCGAAAACGCGCCGAACGCGCTGGCGCTGATCACACCGCCCGCGGAAACAGAAGGAGGCTGCGCAACGTAGGTCAGCTTACGCACGCGATTGTTCTGGTTGTCCGTCACATAAATGCTTCTGGCGGAATCGACTGCGATGCCAGTAGGGAACTTGAATTGCGCCTGTAATGCCGGGCCGTCATCTCCGGAATTTCCAGGAGCGCCGCTGCCGGCGATGGTCACAATGTTGCCATCCAGCGTGACCATGCGGATGCGGTTGTTGAACGTGTCGGAGATGTAGACGTTGCCCGCAGCGTCAACCGCAACGCCCTTCGGATTATTGATGCGGGCCAGTTTGGCAGGGCCGCCATCGCCTGAAAATCCGGCGGTCCCAGTCCCTGCGATCGTTGAGATCGCGCCGGAAGGTCTGATCATGCGGATGCGATGATTGTTGGTGTCAGCTACATAGACATTGCCGAGCGAGTCCGTGGCAAGCGCCTGAGGATTGTTGACCTCGATTAGTGTGGCATCAGGCCCGTCTGTATTGTAGCCGGAGATGCTGGTACCTGCCAGCGTGTAGAGGTTGCCATCTTTGGTGACTTTACGAATTCGGGCATTACCGGTATCGGCAATATAGTAGTTGCCGAACGAATCGAAAGCCAACGCCGAGGGGTGGAAGATATATCCGGCCGTCGCAGCAGACCCATCGCCGCCATAGGGACTAGGTGCGGTATTGCTGCCAACCACCGTGGAGATGGTTCCGCTGGTGGTCACCTTGCGTACGACATTGTTGTTGGTGTCGGCAATAAAGAGATTGCCCGAAGCATCGAGTGCGATTCCGAGTGCGCTGCTGATCTGAGCACTGGTAGCGGCGGCGGCGTCGCCAGCGAAGCCAACGGTTCCGTTGCCTGCCACCGTTGTGATTGTTCCATTGGAAACTTTTCGAATGCGGTAGTTGAACTGGTCCGCGATGTAGACATTCCCGGTAGAATCCACCGCGACGCTGTACGGCCCTCCCAGCGTGGCACTGGTAGCGGCGCCGCTGTCACCTGCAAAGCCGCTGGTGCCGTTGCCTGCGAATGCGGTGATCGTGTAAAGGGGCTTAATTTGCGCGTGTGCCACAACTGAGCAAAAAAGTATTGCTGCGCCCGCGTGGCGAATAAAGTTCATTGGATTCATGTTGAGCCTGACTGACTGATCTTTCTATTATCCCGGAAAACCCATTGCGGGTCGAGATCCGTGGGGCTACTTCTGTAAATTCATTGGCCTAGACTTTGCGCAACTTGGTGATCCGGCCGACTTCCACCCATTCGGAAACGAAGATATTCCCCTTGTGATCGAAGCACGCCCCGTGCGGCGCAACGAATTTCCCCGCGGTAAACTTGTCGCGATCCATGACGCGCGTCTTGCGCCATTCCGATTTCGAATCGTCTCCCAAGTTGGCCACCAGCTTGTTGTTCTTATCGAGCACCAGCACGCGCGCGCCCAGGTCGGGGATCAGCATCAGGTCCTTGCGCAATGAGAAATGGCAGGGCAGCGCCATGTCTTCCGTGACAAAGCGCAGATGCGCGCCATCGAGCGAGAAGTATTGCAGGCGATTGTTGGAGCGGTCCGCGACCACAAGCTCTTCCGTGCCGCTGCGCGCATCGATGAAGATGCCGTGCGGAGAGTTTGTCGAGCCCGCCTCTTTGTTCTTGCCGCCGCCAAAGGTCTTGATGAACTTGCCGTCTTTGCTGTACTTGTTGATGTACGAAGAACCGTAGCCGTCGCCCACGAAGATATCTCCGTTCGAGGCCACGGCAAGATTCGTCGGCGTGTACTTCACCAGCGCTTTGCCGTCTTTATCCTGTTTGTACTTTTCCGATTCCTTGGGGTAGCCGAGCGTCAGCAGAACTTTTCCGTCGAGCGTGGTCTTCACAACCACGGAGCGCTTGGTGTCGCACAGATACAGATATTCCGTGCCGCCCTCTTTCTGAATGTGCAGGCCATGCGCGCCACCGGCGAATTCGCTGCCCCAACTGGTGACGAACTTGCCCTTGGCATCGAACACCACCATCGCATCGGGCTTCACGCTGGTTTTGTGAACGGTGTGGAAGACATAGAAACGGCCGTGCGAATCTTCGACAATGCCGTGGGTATTACCGTACTTGATCGACGCGGGCAGTTCTCCCCAGTCGTGCGTTGCTTCGTATTGATAGGCTCCGGCGCCCAGGCGCAGCTTTGCGGAATCGGACTTATTAGCCCCGTGAATGAAGGGCGCGGTGATCGCCGCAGCGCCAACGGATTTCAGAATCTGGCGTCGAGAGGTGTTACTGGTCATGAGGTACAAGGTATCAAACTTTGCCACCATACTGCTTTTGGTAGAGCTCAATATAGGGCGGCACGGTGGGCGGAACGGCGTCTTCGTTCTCCAGCAGCGGATACGCTTCGTCCCAGAATTTGTCGTAGGCGTCGCTCAGTTTTTTCGCTTCGGCAGGGAACTTGTCTTTCACATCGGTCGTCTCGCCGGGGTCGTTCTGCAGGTCGTAAAGCTCCCAACCCTTGCCCATGTTGACCATGGAAAAGCGCCCGTTACGCACGCGGCATTTTTCGAACTTCGATTGAGCAGCCTTGCCCTTGTCCCAACGCGCCACGTGCGTGAAGAGGAAACGATCCTGCCACGGAGCGTTCGGATTTTTCAGCAGCGGGACCAGACTACGGCCATCGAGCTTCACCGTCGGAGGGATCTTCGCGCCGGCCAGTTCGGCTAATGTGGGATAGATGTCAATGTGCGCGGCCATCGGCTTCACATCGGCCGGCTTCAGCGTTCCGGTCCAACGGAAAAAGCTTGCCGCGCGCGTGCCGCCCATGTAAGGCGTACCTTTCTGCCCGCGCATGCCCGCGTTGAAGACGCGCACGCCGGCGGTGCCTCCGTTGTCGTTCATGTAGATGACCAGCGTGTCGCGCTCCAGGCCCCATTCCTTCACTTTGGAAAGCAGACGGCCGACGTTGTCGTCAATGTTGGTGAGCATGCCGAAGAACTTCTTTGAGGGTTCCGGAATGTTCGCGGTCTTGTAGAGATTCTCGTAGTATTCAGGCACGTCAAGCGGCGCATGCGGGGCGTTGGGCGTGATGTAAGCAAAGAACGGCGCGGAGGCCTTTCGCTTTTCACCGATCCATTTGGCGGCCTGGCTGAAGAAGACGTCGGTGCAGTAGCCGTTGGTCTTTTCGAAAACATTGTTGTGCAGAATCTCCGGGTTGAAATACTTGTTGCCCGGCGCGTCCGAACAAGTGCCCGGATAGCGCTGGCCAATGCCGCCGCAGCCGTGGATGTACACTTCGTCGAACCCGCGTTGGCCCGGTTGATACGGTGCGGCGTCGCCCAGGTGCCACTTGCCGAAGATGCCTGTTGTGTAGCCTGCGGATTTCAGAACTTGCGCGATGGTCGTCGTCTTCAGGCTCATCCGCTCGCGCTCGTTGATGGTGTGCGAGATGCCGTTCTTCAATTCGTGCTTGCCGCTCATCAGTGACGAGCGCGTTGGCGAGCAGGTGGGGCTGACATGGAAATCAGTGAAGCGGACGCTTTCGCTGTGCAGCAGATCGATGTTCGGAGTTTTGATGACGGGGTTGCCGTGGCAGGCCAAATCGGCGTAGCCCTGATCGTCAGTCAGGATGAAGATGATGTTCGGATGGCGGCGCGGCGTCTGCGCGCTCATCGCGAATGGCAATGCGCCCAGGGTCTGCAGGAATTCGCGCCGCCCGTACATTAGTTTGTAACCTGTTCGAGAATCGCGAAATCGCCGGGATTCCATGCCTGCGCAATCACGTACAGCTTGTTGTTGACCTCGCGCATCACGGCATTGTGAACGTGCGTGAAGTTGGGCAGGCCGAGGTCTTCCTTGATCATGATGGTGGAAATGAGCTGATCGTTTTCCAGGATGTAGATGGGTGCACCTTTGGAGCGGTCCGGGCCATCGAGGGAACCGACTACTGCATACTTGCCGTGATAGTAAATGTCGCACGGCAACGATCCGTTCGGCATGCGCAGCGTGGAAAGATATTGGCCATGGCGCGTGAAGCGATCGATCTCGGCATTTGGGCGATCGGCAATGTCCAGGCGCGTTGTGCCAGGAAACACGGTGATGCCGTGACCTGTGCCGAACTGCCCAGGGCCTGTACCGCGGCCACCGAATGAGAGGTCAAACCATTCTGCTTTGAACGGGCTGGTGCTGGTGACCTTTGCCGTCAGCACATAGTCGAGGTTGGAATACCCAGTGGTCATGTAGATCAGGCCATCCACATATTCCGTGTCGGTGGGGATGAAGCTGCCGCGTCCTTTGAAGTAGTCGTTAACCACCGGGCTGCCAAGATCGGTCTTGCCGTCCGGCGCGTTCAGTGTGTGGACCAGCTTGCCATCGACATCGGTGGTGAACACTTTCGCGGCTTCATTGCTTGGGAATGTGATGAACGGCGTGCCATCCTTTGCGTACCACATAGTGGAATTATGCAGGCCCACGCGCTTCATGCTCGCATCGGTGTCGAGCATTTTCACGCTTTTCAGATCGCTGCTGATCTGAATCAAGCCCGCGCCCTTCAATGCGAAATAGACCTCGCCCTTGCCCGGACGGCGATCTACCGCGAACCCGCCGTGCGCGCCTTTGAGCGCATTTTGCGCTTCCACAGGCAACTGGCTGGAGTTGAAGAGAAGGCGGAACCGCATCTTGCCTTCACCTGTGATGCCGGGCGCTCCGGCGGACTGCGCCGCGCGCAGAGGCACGTCGTTAGTAGCGAGCCAGCCCAGCGTAAGCAGGCCGGCGAAGAGGGTGAAAAGAGTGATTCGCTTCATAAGAGTTTAATTTTGCTCGAACTGGCATTAAATCACACCTGGGCTCCAGGTTCCAACCGGGGGCTGTATAATAGCGGAATGTTGAAAACACTTCTGCTGCTGGTTAGCATCTCGCTCTTTGCGCAAGATGCCCCCAAGCCCGAACAAAAAAAGGGCCCACCGCAACCTCCTAAGAATCTCAAAGTCTTGCAGCCTGCCGAAGTCCGGTTGGTAATGCGGGGCTATGCCACTGCTCTCGGCGGCCAGTGCACGTTATGCCATGTGCAGGGCGACATGGCGAGTGACGAGAACCCGCACAAGGAAATCGCACGCAAGATGATTGTGATGACCAAAGAGATCAATGCCAAGTTCCCCGATGGAAAAGAGCATGTCACTTGCTTCACCTGCCATCGCGGCGCACATACGCCAGCAACGGCTCCTCCGCCCGCCGAGAAGAAAGAATAGTTATTTCCTTGCAAGCAGAATCGTCAAGTATAGCCACGCAGCTATGAACGACAGTCCGCCGAGCGGCGTCACCGCGCCCAGTGTTTTGACGCCGCTCACAGCCAACAGATACAAGCTCCCCGAAAAAAGTAGGATCCCCAGAATCAGCAACTGATTCACGCGCGCCGCCGATTGCGCGGTCAGCATTCCGATCTGCGCCATCACGCTTACTATCATCATTCCCAGTGCGTGCACGAAGTGATAGAAGACCGCTTTTTCCCAGATCCCCAGCGAGTAGGCATCCAGCCTTGACTTGAGCCCATGCGCGCCGAACGCGCCGAGCACCACGGCCAGCATCATCAGAAAGGAAGCGATCGCACTGTAGCTCATCTCTTTACTTTACTGATTCCTGCATCCCCAGGCCGTGCGGTTCCACATGCACCAGCACGTCGGCCACTTCATCAATGGTGCGGCGCAGATGTGCTCTCACCTTGGTTGCGATGTCGTGCGATGCGGCAACCGTGATTTCGGGATCCACTTCCACATGCAAATCGATATGGTATTGCAGGCCTGTCTTTCTGCCCATGCACTTTTCGACGCCAAGAACTCCGGGAACATCCATAGAATTTCTACGGATCTCGGCCACCAGTTCTGGCGAAGGCATCGTGTCAATCAGCTCCCGGGAAGAGGCGCGCAGCACGCCCAAACCGGTGTAAATCACGAATAGGCCCACCGCAAAACCACCGTAGTGATCGGCCTGAATAAATCGGTCAGGGTTGGAAAGGGTCAGCCCAAGTGCCACCAAAGCCGCACAGGCCGAAAGAATATCTACCGCGTCATTCCATGCGTCCGCCATCAATGAGCCGCTGCCAATGCGCCGGCCGATCTTAAACTTTACAGTGGCCATCACGCTACGCAGCAGCACCGCAGTCAAGAGCGGCCATACCGCGTAAAGTGCGGGCGGCGGATGCGCATCGCCAATCTGCTGCAGAGAGCGTACGCAGATGCCAAGCCCGCCTGCTGCCAGAATGAAGCCCACGGTAAGTCCGGCAAGGATCTCGATTCGCCCGTGCCCATAAGGGTGTTCCTCATCCGGTGGCTTCGCGGCAAGAATCATGCCAGCCAAAACAAATACGGAAGCAAGCACATCGCCGACGAACTCAATGCCCGCTGCGACAACGGAGGTGGAGCCGGCGTTATAGCCAATCCAAACGTTGAGGACAGAAAGAAAGCAACTGACCACAATGCTGACACCTGCCACACGTCTGCCGAGTTGAAGTTTTTCTTGGTTGGTCATCGTGGGCGTACGTTTTATATTCGCGCATCGGAGGACCTGAGTTCTGAGGCACAATAGTAACGATGCAGAAAAAACAATTAGGCAATAGCGATCTTCACTTGACGCCGCTTGGCGTGGGGGCATGGGCGATGGGCGGCGGAGGCTGGGCGTTTGCCTGGGGGCCGCAGGATGACCAGGATTCCATCGACGCCATTCACGCCGCACTCGACGCAGGCATCAATTGGATCGACACAGCAGCCGTGTATGGACTTGGGCATTCCGAAGAAGTTGTCGCGCGTGCCGTGGCAGGCCGTGCGAACCGTCCCTACGTGTTCACCAAGTGCGCTCGTGTGTGGAACGAAGAGCGCCAGATCGGCAAGTGCCTGCTGAAAGATTCCGTGCGACGCGAATGCGAAGCGAGTTTGAGCCGCCTGAAGGTGGACACCATCGATCTCTACCAGGTGCATTGGCCCGAACCCGATGAGCAGGTGGAAGAGGGTTGGGGTGAGTTGGCAAGGTTGAAGGAAGAGGGCAAGGTCCGCTGGATCGGCGTTTCGAATTTCAGTGCATCGCAGATGGTCCGCGCGCAAGCCATCGCTCCGATCACCTCACTGCAGCCGCCGTATTCGATGATCTCGCCGGAGATTGAAGAATCCATTCTGCCTTACGCCGCGCAAAACAATATTGGGGTGCTTTGTTATTCGCCGATGAAGTCCGGCCTGCTCAGCGGCGGCATGACCCGCGAGCGCGTGGCAGCAATGCCTGAAGACGATTTCCGCCGCCGCACGCCGAATTTCCAGGAGCCCTTGCTCACGCGAAATTTGGAATTGGTGGAGTTGCTTCGGGCCATCGGCGCACGGCACGGACGTACGCCGGGCGAAGTCGCTATTGCATGGTGCCTGCGCCAACCGGCCGTCACCGCGGCTATCGTCGGTCTTCGTTCGCCGATGCAGTTGGAAGGCGTAGTGGGCGCGGCTGAATTTCGATTGAGCGCGGAAGAGATCGTTGAGATCGATACATTCCGCACCCGTCCGTAACTGTTAGCCGGGGCGATCCTACCAACGAAAGAAGCGATACGGATCGTCCCATTCTTCCGGCTCATCCAGATAAAAACTCTTCAAGTATCTCTTGTCTGTTTCCTGCGCGGGTTTTGAGATATTCTCCAGCAGCGGCGTTTCTGGCGCGACTCCGTGATTGCCCAATACCCTCGCCGTCATGCGCGCCACCCCGCGGAATGTTCGCTTCACGTTCAAGTGGCCACCGGCGTGGTCGAATTGCCACGGGGCGAGTTGGGAGAAGACGACTTGCGATCGATGCGCGGATGAGAGCACTTGCCCGTTCACCAGCGAGACAACGCGTGGATCCCGATTGTGGACATCGCCTGGCGATACGCCCTCAAATGGAGAGCCGTGTTCGAAGGGCGCGAAGTGTTGGTTGATATATTCACCTGCGGTGGTTGCCACCGGTTCAGGCAGAAAGGCGCTGGCCTCTTTGCCTTCGAGGCCAATCGCGAGTACGCGTCCGCCGCTGTTCAACCATGCTGCCAGCGGTGCCAGCGTGCTGCCTCCGCCAGGCCCAACCACCAGTAACGGCGAACTCTCTTTGCCGCTGAAGGCTTGCACATTGATGCCGAGGGACTGCAGATATTTGCGTCCTGCGTCCTCGCCCGCGTATGCTACCGACCGCGCTGTACCTGGCTTCCACGACTCGGCGTATCTTAGGATATTTCCAACAAGTGTTTCGGCTACCGGGTCCGCTTCGCTGCGGCCACAGACATCCAGCTGGCAAAACAACACCAGCCCCGAGCCTTCACGATATTCAGCCAGCGCACCGTATTGCAGGCTGTAGCCGCAATCGGCAACGGTGAGGAAGTTGCCACGCGCGGGCTTTTCAATCAATGCCGACGCCACGTTGCCGCGATTGCCGCATCGCCATCCGCGCGTAACCGGAACGCCGGCCCACTTCACCGTGGGTGCCGTGTTGAACAGGTTGGTCCTTTCGTATTTCAAGCGCGGCGGCAGCACGGTCGCCGCGCCGTGCCAGTTGCGAAGATGCGCCGGCTCGATGCCCCTCAGCAAGGGGTGACCAGGCACGCGCGGGAATACCCAGCGCATGCCGTGCTCTGCGATGCGGAAGCCGAAGCGTTTCTCAAGCACCTCGCCAGTCTGCTCAAAGACGATGACCTTCAACCCGCTGCGGACCGCGGAAACATTGGGCGCGGCGTTGCTTAGCGTAAGCGCGTTCTTGCCAATAATCAGCGTGTCGAAACCAGCAAGGTCCGACGTCGCCTGTACCACAGCCGGATGCAGGCCCAGCTTGCGAAGCGCCGCGGCGGTTTCCCCCGCCGGGTCGAACAGTGCGATCTTCGAACGCGCGGCAAGCTGCGTGGGCGGGCGAACAACATCAATGGCGAAGGAATCTTGCTGGACCTCCGCGCCGTTAAATCGGACTGAGGCCTTCAGTTCGTAGCTGCCCGGCTGGACTGGTGGGATCCGCAGAGGAACTCGTCTCTGATCACCGGTTGGCAAGCTAAATTTCGCGCTGCCTTTGAACCCATTCAAAGACCATGCACAGTCGCACTCCACAGTCTTGCGCGAATTGTTGATCACGATCAGCTGCTTCTCAATCACCTCGCCGGGCAGGAAGTTTTTATCTTTGCTGGTAAATGCGGAAGCCTTGCCTCCGATGTACGCAAGCAGCGGCATGTAGTTCCGGTACAGCGCTTGCGCCGCCAGCGTCGGTTCATAAGCTGCCGGATCGAAGGCAAGCTTTGCGCGGGCTTCCTCTTCATTCACAAATACCGGCCGCGGGCCGGGTCTCTGCAACTTGTCCCAATCCACATCAAGCCGCAGGTCGTCGTCCAAGCGCTCGCGCGCGGCGGAACGCTTCCAATAACTGCCATAGTCCCACGGCGAGGTGGCCGACACTCCCCACGTGCGGAACGCGCGGAAGTTGTCTGTCAGATAAAGCGCGATTACTTTGTAGCGGTCTTCAAACACCGTTGAATTGAGGCTCTGCGGCGGGTCCCATCGCAGCCAACCCTCTCCCTTGCGCATTTTCTGCGCTTCCCATCGCAACTGCGCCTTTTCGAAATCGGTGATGGCATAGGCGCTGTCGCCAAGAAACTGCGCGTTCCATTCCGCGACGGAAAGTTCCCATGGCACGGCGGCGCTTCCGAATTCGCGCTTGCCTTTGTACCAGCCGCGATACATCGCCCAATCCCACATGAACGGCACGCTGTACTCGCACGTGAACACGGGCTTCACGCCGGAAGTTGCCCAGTGCTCGAACCAGTCAGACATCTCCTGCACAGGCGTCCAGTTAGCGTAGAAGTTGATCGCATGCAGGGTGCCGAGATTTCCCGACGCATGGTGATAGACGAACCGGCGCGGATCCAATTTCCGGATGATCGCCTCGGCTCGCACCGCGCGTTCGGAGTTGCGCAGCGCCCACGTATCGCGAGCGTTGGTCACGCCGTCAATCATGTCCGGATTCATGTCCTCGCTATAACCGGTGGAGTTGTGGCTGGTTGAATAACAAACCACGGAAGCATGATTGCCCGCGACGCGCGTGTAGAACGCCGCGTGCTGCGTATAGCCGTTGGCCTTGTCCGCATCCGCGGCGGTCCAATCGTACTGGCCGAAGTGTGGCTGAGAAAACGACACCAGCATGCCTTCGTCATCGCACGCACGCAGCACCTCTTCAAACGAAAGATGCACGCCAGGTTCGCAACCGTAATTGTGCGTATAAACAAAATTGATGCCGAATGATTTATAGCGTTGCAGCGTGGCGCGCGTGCCTTCGTAGCTGGCCATCAGCGGACTGAGCTGCGCGTTGTCGAGCGGGATCGCCGCGAGGTAGATGCGCGTGCCGTTCAAATAGAAATCACGTCCGTCAATCCAGAACTCGCGAAAGCCAAAGCGCTGCGGAAGCGCCTCGTCAATCACGTTGCCTGCCGCATCCAACAGCGCCATGGTCAGTGTGTATTGATTGTGCGGCGTGATGGTGTCCCACAGCTTTTCCGGATGCCAGCCGGCTTCAAACCGCACGCGACCGTTCAACAGCTCGCCGGCACCAACAAACTCTTTCACCAGTTGCGACCCATCGCTGATGCGCGCGCGAAGCCGGTGCGGGCCTGCGGCAGGCGCATCCACCGCGGTCGCAAACGAGATGCGCCACTTTCGAACCGAGGTCTCGATCTGCGTTTCGCTAAGCCGCGCACCCAATGGCGATGCAGAAAGATAAACATCGCCACAGAGACCGCGCCGCGCGACCTTGCCTTCCACTTCCTTCGCTCGCGCCGAATCGCTATAAGAAAGCATCACCGCTTTCAGCGGCATGGCCAACACCTGCATGGTGAGGACGTGCGTCTTGCCAAGCTCGCAAGCGTGCGTGATGTCCAACTCGCCGCCAGGAAAACGCAGCAGGCCTGCCTCCTTACCATCGATGAAGACGGTGGCATGCGAGTTCACATAGTCCGCGTCGAGCGTAATCCTACGGCCTTTCCAGTTCGCCGGAATCGTCATTTCACGCCGGTATATGGCCGATGTGACGCTGCTGAGGCGACGGTTGTCCCATCCCGCGGGCGGCACAAAAACGGTGGGTCCGCCATCGCGCTGACGCTGCCCCGGCCAGCTCTCAGGCACGCGCAGGTAGCCCCATTTCGATTCGGACTCAGGCTTCCATTCCCACAGGCCGTTGATGCAGATTCGTTCACGCAGAGAGGATGACTCGCGATATGCCTTCGCCGTGTCCCAGACGGCTCTTGGCTCCGACTTCTGTGCGATGGCCGGCGCGGCCAAGCCGCTTGCGGCGGCGAGCTGCAATACGCGGCGGCGGCCGATCTTTCTGTGCATGGAGAAAACCTCAGTATCAGGCTATCTCATGTCGACAGGCTTATCGTAGCCCGTCATCTCCAGATAGCCCACACCTGATTTCGCACCATCGATTTGAATCGCGCCTTCCCAATAATTCGTGGAGCCGGTGATCTCCTGCTTATCGAGCAACGCCTTGATCGTCATCGTCTGCCCAAGCACGTTGACGTTCCATTCCTGTGGATACGTGCCGCCGGTCTTCGGACTCTTCCACGTCCGGCCTGGTGTCATGGAAAACTCTTTCGACGTAAGGTGCCTCGTATGGCCGTCGCGGTCGATGATGGTTCCGGCGGAGTAGGAATCGATGGACCCATCCTTGCGGCGCAAGCGGAACAGCATAATCTCACTGCCGTCGTTCAGTTGCAGACTCAGCCAATCCCAGCCGGTTTGATCGGAAGTGAGTTGGTGTGTGAAGAATTCGTGATCCATCCACGACGAGCCCTCCACCTGATACTGCTTGCCATTGACGACAACGGAACCCTTCGTTTCGAGTCTGGTCAGCGAGATGTAGTGCGAGGCGCAGCCGGCGCACGCGGCCTTCTGGCTCACGCCGTTCACTCCGTGGATCACCGGCGGCTTCGTGGAGTTGAATTTCAGATGCAGCGCGAACTGAGCGGTCAGGGCGTCCAACTGCTGATCTTCGATTTTCCAATTGCCGTTCCACACGCGGCGCTTCGCCGCATCGATGCCCGCAAGCCCCGGACCCGCGCGGTTCAGCCGTTCGGCATGATAGAACTCTTTGCCATCGATGTCGCTCAACGCAAGGTGCGCCAGGTAGGCATCGCCGATTTCCCACGCGCCGGCTTTCGGTTTCTCATTCACGTTCTTGCGAAAGAACGTGAGCTCAAATCCAAAGCGATGCCCGTCAGCAGCACGCAGGTTGCCCGTGTAATACCACCACTCGGTTTGGAAACCAGGATGGTCGAAATGGTCGCGCGGGAATTCGTAATGGTAGCCCGGCAGCGCGGCGATGTAGGCGAACAATGCTATTATCATTCTTCGTGAATCACCTCGATTGGATTCATGCGCACGGCGGCGCGCGCCGGATACAGGCCGGTCAAAATGGTTGCAACATAAACCCCGGTCAGTGCGCCGACCAGAATCATCGCTGGCGAATGGATCTGAATCGTCCAGCCGAACGACTGCTTATTGATCACCAGAATCAGCAGCAGCGAGAGCACTGCACCAAGAATCAGTCCTGCGACGTTGCTCAATAATCCGATCAAGCCGGCTTCGAGCAAAATCAATTTGCGAACCTGTGGCACTGATGCGCCGAGAAACCGCAGCAGCGCAAACTCGCGACGGCGGTCAATCACCAACGCCAGAAGCGCGCCGGCAATGCCCATCACGGCAACCACAATGGCGACAGCTTCCAGCGCATAGGTGATAGCGAACGTGCGATCGAAGATCCGCACCGCCTCTTCGCGCAGCGAGCGGTTGGCGAACATCACCACGCGCTTGCCCGCGGTCGCCCGCGCCACTTCGCGGCGGCCCACTTCCAGATCCACGCCGGGCTTCAGATAAATGGCAAGATTGCTTGGCGCAGCGGCCGGCAGGTACTTCAGCAGCGTGTCGCGATCGATGACGATGTAGCCGCGTTCATTGGCGTAATCGCTATAAACATCCACGACCTCAAACGATACGTTCTTATCCCCAAGCGGCAGCGCAATGCGGCTGCCCACACCGACCCCGTGCTTGTTGGCGAACGGTTCGCTCACGATGGCCGCGTCGCGCCCACGCATCAAGTCCACAATCTGTTGATTGGTCCGGCCATTCAACGACCGTGATTTTCCGTAGCGCAGAAATACCCGCAGGTCGCCGCCGCCAAGCGTCGCCGGCAGGCCGTCCACGCTGATCTCATACGCGCGGAAGCGGTCCACCGCATCCACCACTGCCAGCTTCTCAATCGCCGTTGGAATCGCCGCGTCCATCACCGGATGTTGATCGCCAGCAGGGCTGCCCGCAGGGCGCATATACAGATCGGCCCGCATGCGCTCGTCCATCCACACGATGACAGTCTCGCGAAAGCTCCCTACCATGATGCCGACCGAAGTCATCATCGCGATGGCAGTGGAGAGCGCGCCAACCAATACCGACGTGCGCCCCAACGATGCGGCCAACCCGCGCGCCGCCAACTTGCCTTCAATCCCCAACACGCGCTCAAACGAAAACCGTGTCAGCAGATCAACCAGAAAAGGCATCGCCATCGCTGAAGCCGCAATGAACAGCACCGCGGAAAGATACCCGAACAGCGGCTTGCCCTGCACAGCCGGCATGCGCGCCGCAAAGCCCGCGGCAATGGCGATCACCAAGCCGATCCAAAGGTCGCGCCACTTGTGGACACGCACGTTGTAGTCATTGCGGCCGCGCGCCATCGCTTCCACCGGCGCAACCAGCGCGGCCTCGCGCGCCGGAGTCAGCGCCGCGGCCAGCGCGACACCAGGTCCTATGATGAACGCCAAAATCACTTGCGATGCATTCAAGCTGATCTGCCCTGGGGTGCTGCTCACGTATAGTTTCTGCACTGTTGCGGCGAGCATGCCGACCGCACCAATCGCCATCGCCCGGCCAAATACGATTCCAAGCAGCGCGCCTAGAACCCCAAAGCACAACGCCTCGCCGAAAAATGCCATCATCACCATCCAGCGCGCAGCTCCCAGCGCGCGGGCGATGCCGATCTCCGCGCGACGCCGCACCACGGATACAGAGATCGTGTTGTAGATCAAGAAGGCGCCCACCACCAAAGCGATGTAGCTGAGCACACGCAGATTCCAGCGGAAGGCTTCGAGCATCTGCTTGTTTTCCGCAGTGCGATTTCCATACGGCGCAATCACCACGCTATCGGGCACCACTGGTTTCGGCCCCTTCACCAGAATGCGATCAATGCGGCCGTTGCGGCCAAGAACGCGCTGCGCCAGTGCGATATCCATCACCACCACCGGTTCCTTCGCTTCGTCCAAAATGCCGAGGATTTCGAATTCCTGCGAGGTGTCGTTGATCAGCAGCCGCACGCGATTTTCAGCGAGGCCTTTGCTTACCCAGACGCCTTCGCGACCACCTGCGGGCGGCAGGTCCAAGCCGATCAGCGGGACGGTTTGCAGCGTATCGGCAAGCGTCGCGTAGTCCTCAATGCGCGGGCGGATCTCCAGGGCCAGAGGCTGCGTGGCGATCAAGCCGGCGATGGCATCGGGCACTCCACCGGCGGCAGTGATCTCCCAATCGGCATCGCTGGTCAGCGTATCCATCGACGAGCGGAACGAACCGGCGGCCGCTTCGCCTGCCATTTCGATTGCCAACACGACGGCCACACCCAGCGCCACCGCGAGGATCGTGAGCAGCGTCCGCACCGGCTCGCGATGCAACGGCCGCACCATGAGGCGGTAGAAGACGGCTAACGTCTGACTACCTCCTCGATCAGCCCATCGCGCATGCGGACGGAAACATCGGTGTAGGCCAGCGATTCCATACTGTGAGTGGCCATCAGAATTGCCATCTTGCGCTCGCGCGCAACGCGCTGCAACAGCTCTAACACTGAGTTGCCGGTCGATGTATCGAGGTTGCCGGTCGGCTCGTCGGCCAGCAGAAGTTTCGGTGAATGAACAATGGCACGCGCAATCGCGACGCGCTGCATCTGTCCGCCGGAAAGCTGGTGCGGGAAGCGATGCTCCATGCCTTCGAGCCCCACGTCTCGCAACCCTCGCAGCGCAAGTTCGCGCGCACCGCTGCGCCCGGCAAGCTGCAGCGGAAGCTCCACGTTTTCCACCGCGCTAAGTGTGTGGAGCAATTGGAACGATTGAAACACGAAGCCGATCTTCTCGCGCCGCATACGGGTGAGGCCCGCGTCATCGAACGATGCGGTCGCCTCGCCGTCAATACGCGCTTCGCCCGTTGTCGGTAGATCCATCGCACCGGCAAGATTCAACAGCGTCGACTTGCCGCAGCCGCTGCGCCCAACCAAGGCAACGAATTCGCCCATCTCAATGGAAAGGGAGACGCCACGCAAGGCATGCGCCGGTTGACCGTCGGAAATATACTGCTTCGTTACTTCGTGAAAATCAAGCAAAGACACTCAATATTAAGGATACAGTTTTATGGTCTGGCGGCGCATAAAATGAATCGCGCATACTGAAAGATACATGTCTGAGTGGAATGATGAACAACGGCGGGCCATCGAATGCTACGATCGGGCCGTCCTCGTTATGGCCCCGGTCGGTACGGGCAAAACGAAAACAATCACAGATCGCGCGGTAAAGGCCATCGAAAACGGCTTCGACCCGCGCTCGATGCTCTGCCTTTCGTTCACAAATAAGGCCGCGCGCGAAATGAAAGAGCGCATTTCGCAGGTGCTGCCAAAGAAGTCAGGCGAGATCACAATCTCAACCTTTCACGGTTTATGCGCAGGCATTCTGCGCGCGGAAGCGGCAACGCTCGGCATTGACAGCGACTTCCTCATCTACGACGAAGAAGATTGCCGCGAGTTGTTCAGCCAGTTGTGGCACGCCTATGGATTGAACGTTCCACGGGAAGACCAGGACAGGTTCGAATTCATGCTCTCCTCTGCCGCGGCCAAAGCTCGCCTCAGCCGTTACGACGAAGTGACGCCGCGCGACGCCTACACCATCTTCGCCGAGGCGTTGCGGGAGGGCTATTTCAAAGACCTCGACCGCACGCAGGACTTCCGCTTCAAGGAACTTCTTCAGGATTACGTCGCCCTGCTGCGCGAAAACCACGCGCTTGATTTTGCCGACCTGATTGTTGGCGTGAACCTGCTATGGGACCGCCATCCGCTGGCACTGGCTCGCTGGCAGGAACGCTTCACCTGGATTCAAGTCGACGAAGTACAGGACACGAACCGCTCGGAATATCGCATTCTCGCCATGATGGCCGCACGCCACAAGCAGCTCAGCTTTTTCGGAGACATCGATCAAACCATTTATGAGTGGCGCGGCTCTTCGCCATTCGCCATCATTGACCATTACCGCAAGGAGTTTGCCCCCGTGACGGAGATCGCATTTGTCCGCAACTACCGCTCCACGCGGAATATTCTGCAAGCCTGCGAAGCGCTGATCGTGCAAAACGCCAACGCCGTCACCAAGCAGATACAGCCAAACGTCGCAGATACTGGCGACCCGGTGATGATCCACGAAGCGTCATCGCCCGCGGCCGAAGCGAAATGGATCGCCAACGAAATCGAGCGCCTGCGCCACGCCTGGAATTTGAGTTATCGCGACTTCGCCGTGCTGGTGCGCACCAACTTCACGGCCCGCGATTTCTCTTCAGCCTTTGAACGATTCAACGTCCCGCATGTGAAAGTCGACGAGTTTAAATTCTTTCAGCGTGCCGAAATCAAAGCGGCGCTGGCGCACACACGCCTGCTGCTGAATCGCTTCGACGGCACCAGCATCATGCGGTATTTAGAGACGCCCCCGAAGCGCATCGGCGACGCCACGCTGAACGACATCGCAGGCGGACCCAAGGCCGCCGGCTTGCGATTGTGCGATCTGCTATCGGGCAGCGGCGATCCGTTTGAACCGCTGCTTCAGCACCTGTATGAAAACAAAGTAGTGGTCTTCGATCTGGAAACAACCGGACTGAACCGCGGCGAAGACGAGATCGTCGAACTCGCCGCCGCCCGCTGCGGCGTCAATGGCATCGTCGAAACCTACCACGCCTATATCCGCAACTCGCGGCCCGTCGGAGACTCCTTCCGCACACACAATCTATCGGACGAGTTCCTCTCTGAAAACGGCCGCGATGTGCGCGAAGTGCTGCGGGAGTTTGAAACATTTTCGCAGGATTGCGTTTTATCAGGCCACAACGTGTTTTCGTTCGATCTGCCGATGCTCGCCGCCGCACGCCAGCGCATGGGCATGAAGCCCGTGGAAGCGGCGGGCGTATTCGACACGCTCGACATGACGCGCCGCTTCTTCCGCCTGCCACGCTATACGCTGGCCCAGATCGCGCAATCGTTGAAGCTGCCTACGCAACCTACGCACCGCGCCGATGCCGACGTGGCTGCGACCGTTGAGTTGTTGCTCCAAATCAAGACCAAGCTGGAAGACGGCGCGGCAGAGCGCAAGGCCGCCGCCGCGCGCCATGCGCCCAAGTTCAAAACACTGGTGGCCAAGCTGAACTACTGGCGCGAGCGCATGGAACTGGAACGCCCGCCTGAGCTGTTGGCGCGCGTGTTGGAGGAATCCGGCCTGCAAGAACACTATCTTTCCTCGGAAGACGGCGAAAAGCGGCTGCTGCATCTGGAAGAGTTGCAGCGGCTGTTCGCCAAGCACGACGACACCTCGCTCGAACCGCGCGAGGCGCTGCGAAACATCATGGGCATCGTCGCGCTGGGCACCGACGCCGACCGCCAGATGGCCGGCGAAGACCGCGTGCTAGTGCTCACCGTGCATCAAGCCAAAGGCCTGGAATTCGACACCGTCTTCATCGCCGGCGCAACTGACGACGAATTCCCCAGCCGCCGCAGCCAGCGCGAAGGCCGCACGGACGAAGAGCACCGCCTTTTCTATGTAGCAATGAGCCGCGCCAAGCGCCGGCTTTTTATCACGTGGCCGTCGGCCGGCGCGCGCGGACGCAAAAACATTCGCAGCCGTTACGTGCAGATGCTGCCGCCTCACGTAGTGGAGTTCAATTAAGAGATCATGGTCATTCAACTTCCAGCGCGCAACACCTACCTGCACCGGCTTTCGCCGACTCCACTGGTTCCGATCCAACTGGACGCCGAAACCCCTGTGATCTGGGCCAAACTTGAATTTCTGAATCCCAGTGGGTCTACGAAAGACCGCATCGCCCGATACATTCTGGAAAAGGCATGGCGCGAAGGCCGTATCGACGTAAACACAATGGTGGTGGAAGCCTCCAGCGGCTCTACCAGTATCGCCATGGCGTTGGCCTGCGCGCAGTTGGGCGTGCGCTTCACCGCAGTGATGCCCGAAGGCGTCAGCAACGAACGTGTGCTGATGATTCGCGCCTATGGCGGTGCCATTCGCTTTACGCCAAAAGAGCTTGGCATCATGGGCGCGCTGGCGGAAACCGAAGTGCTCGCCCAGCAGCCGGACACCTTTCTGCCGCGTCAGTTTTCAAACGCCGATAACCCGCGCGCCCACCAGATGGGCACCGCACGCGAGATTCTCGATCAGATTCCCGGCGGCTCCGTCGACGCGGTGGTCAGCGGTGTTGGGACTGGCGGGACGATTGTCGGCTTGTTCGATGGCCTGCGCGACGGAGGCTGCGCGCTCACGCCATTTCTGGCGCGCCCCGTAAACAGCAGCGGGCCGCTCGATGCGGAATGTTGCAGCTTCAGCGGACGCATACCCGGGGTGGTGGAGTGCGTTTCAGAGATCTTCTACGAAGACCGGCTGCCCGGCCTGCAGACCATTGAAGTGCAGGATGTGGATGCAATCGCCACCTCGCGGCGCTTGATGGCACGAGGGTTTCCAGTAGGCCCAAGTTCAGGCTTGAACCTGGAAGCAGCGTTCGAGGCCGCGCGCCGGCTGGGCCCAGGCGCGCGGGTTGTCACCGTGTTTCCTGACCGCATGGAACGGTACTTCACAACCGAACTGTTCGCGCCTTTTACCGCCGCGGCGAAGTAGGCACATCCGCGCGGCAGCCTAAGCGCATGATCTCAGCCTCAAGCAGCAGCAGGCTGTGTTTCGCTTTCGACAGATCGCCGCGCTGCGCCGCCTCATCGATACGCCGGGCGCACTTGGAAACCGCGGCGGCGGCAATCTGGTCGGCCGCGGCAAGAATCTGTTGTGCCTCTTTTGACAGGACAATCTGATCGGAACGGCTGGCCGCGTTGTGCAGCCGCTGCAGACGCTCAGGGGCCAGTTGCAGAAACAGCGGAATCAGCCCTTCGATAGATCCAGCGGCGGACAGCATCGGCGCATTTTCGTCCGGCTCTTCCGCCACCGGTCTCGCCGCCACGGGAACGGGCGCGATGTACTGCTCCACCGTTGCCAGCAGGTGCGCGGAGTGAACAGGTTTTGAGATGTAGCCATTCATGCCCGCTTCCAAACACTTTTCGCGGTCGCCATTCATGGCGTAGGCGGTCATCGCAACAATCGGCATGCGCCGCCAGCGGGCATCTTTGCGGATGATGCGCGTTGCTTCCAGGCCATCCAACACTGGCATCTGCATCCCAATTATTTAGAAGTGGCGATATTGATCGCATCTCGGTTGTAAGTGGAAATTTAAGTTCGTACCAGGATGTTGTCCGCTCTATGTACACCAATGAGTGCACAGAGGTCTTTCACTTAGGCGCTCAAACCATTGTGGGTACTGCGCTTTTGGATCCGATTTCTACCTTTGAATCTAACATTCAAGGAACGTGGAATGTGCTTGAAGCCGTGCGACAGTCGCAAGGAATGGTTAAGGCCGTTGTTGTGGCATCTAGCGATAAAGCTTATGGCTCCTCAGGAAATCTGCCTTACCTTGAGGATCACCCTCTTCACGGAGATGGACCATATGATGTATCGAAATCTTGTACCGATTTAATAGCTCAGTCGTATGGAAAT
>CAIRSA010000018.1 GCA_903881085.1 uncultured Acidobacteriia bacterium | reverse complement strand
GGGGTGGGGTGGTGAGTGATAACTGTGTGGAGCTGGGGGATGTGAGTGGGGTTGATTGTGAGCGGGCAATGGAGTATTTGATGAGATATGAGTGAGACGGTAATGAGACAAAAGTGAGATATGAGCGACGATGTTCTTCCAGTATTTGCGGTGAGCTTGTTGGTGGTGTTGTGGTGTGTAGCCATGGACAAGACCAAAAGTATTAAATGACACCAGAGCAGATAGCGCGGCTGACCAGGCCCAACACGTATGCGATGGACCGGTTGGGGATGAAACTCCACCCGGTGCAGGCGGATGTGCTAAAGGACTTGTTTCCGAAGAGGAGCGAGAAGAAGAGCAGTCGGGTGAGTTTTAGATGCGCGAATGAGGTGGGGAAGACAAGCAGTGTGGCGACGACGGCGATCCTCTACGCGATTGAGATCTTGAATGCTCAGGTGATCTCGACTGCCGGGGTGTGGATGCAGGTGGCGCAGCAGTTGATCCCAAACTTGAAGCGGTTTAGTCACCTCTACCCGAAGTGGCAATTTAATGAGGCGGCAATCAAGGTGAATGGGGTGGACCGGTATGTTGGGTTTTCGACGCGGGATGAAGGGTTTGCACAAGGGTTTCACAAGAGGGATGGGATGCCGCTCCTGGCGATCATTGATGAGGCGGCGGCGGTGAGTGATAGCGTGATTGACCCGATTGAGGATCGGTGTAATCCAGATTTCTTTTTGATCATGGGATCCCCGCTGGACCCGGTGGGGAGGTTCTACGACATCGAGACCAAGCTGGCGAAGTATTACACCCATCATCATCTGAACCAGCTGATGTGTTTGACGAAGGATGGGTATTGGATCGAGGAGGAGAGCGTCAACCGGAAGATTGAGAAGTATGGGTCAAGGGAACACCCGTTCATCCAATCAAATGTGCTGGGGGAATTTAGCAAGAAGATTGAGAACGCCCTGCTGAGTTTGGGGGAATACAACGCGTGTGTGAGCAACCCGCCGGAGTATAAGGCTGGGGTGAATGACCGGCACGCGTTCATCGATGTGGCCGGGGGCGGGGATAAAAATGTATACGCATTTCGGATGGGGAACAAAGTGAGGATTGTGAAGAAGTGGGTGGAGAAATCGGAGATGGCAACGTGCGGGGAAATCATTGCGATCAGCACCAGGCTGAGGCGGGAGTATGGGTTGCAGCCTGAAGAGATTTCAATGGATGCGAGCGGGGCGGGAAAGCCGATGGCGGACAGGTTGAGGGAAATGGGGTGGGATTTGTTTAGGTTTACCGGGCAGAGCAAGACGCGGTATGATCAGGAGTATAGCAACGCCATCAGCGAGGTGTGGGGGTTGGGGACGATGAAGATTAAGAACTGCGACATCATCCTCCCCGATGACGATGATTTTAGGAGCCAAGTGTTGAGCAGGGCGCTTAAAAGGAACAGCGCGGGGAAGTTTCAGGTGCAGCCAAAAGACGAGTATTGCAGGGGCGGAAAGCCCTCACCGGACGAAGCGGATGCTGTCCTGGGCGCAATGATGCCTTGCTTTTCTTGCAAATCGGTCAACCTTACAGGAGAGGCACGCGAGTTTGAGCGAGACCACGGATGGGTAGAAAAGGCGACTGAAGGGCGCGGCGGGCAGTGCATCTTGCCGGCGGAGGCGTGTTTATGAACTGTTTATGACTGAAACACCAAGACAACTTTTTGCGCGGGCCTGGCAGATCTTGCAGGACCGGAACGACTGGGAGCAAAAGCAGCGCAGATTCTACATCATGCGTCATGACGGGCTACGCCGGCGGGCAAAGCCGTTTCCCAGCGCCGCAGATCTTCACATCCCATTGGTGGATGAGGCGATCAGCAAACTGAAGCCTTTCACGCTGTCGCAGGTGTTTAGCAGCCCAAGATTGGCCACATTCGTTGCGATGCGAAAGCAGTTGCAGCAGATAACCGAGAGCGCGTCGGATTTCTTTACGTTTGAAATGCGCCAAAGGAGCAATTTTGTTAAGGTTCTGGAAACGTGTGTTGATACGATGCTGCTGAGGGGAAGGGGCATCATCAAGAGCTACGTGGACCCTTACGATGATTACCGGATCGTCCATGAAAATGTAGATCCGCTGTTTCTGCTGATGAGCGACACGGCAGATAATTTCGAGGATGCCGACGAATGGGTGCATGTGAGGCAGATGAGCGTCCCAAAATTCAAAAGGGATCGCCGGTTTTTCAATCGCGTTGAGGAAGAAATGAGCGATGGGGAGCTGAACAAGAAGGTGAACTTGCTCAGGGGCGGCAAAAACGCGGCAGATCGGTTGCGAACGCAGCGCGGAAGGGATTTTGACACCATCCAGATGGACAAGGAGATTCGGGAAGGCGTCACCCATTCGATCAGCAGCGACACAATCATCATTTGGGAGCATTATGTGCGAACATTGGGCGGCATCACCGTCTATACCTACGCGCCGGTGGCCATGGATGTCGAGATTCGCAAGCCTTACGGAGTCCCATACAAGGTTGGGGGCCGAGTGTCCGCTCCGTTTTTCTCTTTTCAGATGGAAATCAAAGACGAGGGGTGGTATTCGCCTCGTGGAGTGGCTGAGAAGATAGCCGACAAAGAGATCTACGCGTGCAAAATGTGGAATGCCGCTGCGGACGCCATCACATTCCTAAATACGCCGATGATTACGAGCGACACCCCGCTCCAAAACCCGGCAAATTATCGCATGGTCCCCGGAGAATACATCCCCGGGAATATCAGGCCGGTGCAGTTCGGTCAGCCTGCGATGAGCTACGGGGAGCAGATCATGTTCGCCCGAGGCGAAGCTGAATTGTCCGCTCAGATGCCCGATTACGGGATTGAAAAGCCAGGGCAGTCCAAGGGAGAAAAGCGGACAGCCACCGAGAACAACCGGATAGCCAGTTTGCAGAGCGTAAATCAAAATCACGCCGGTTCAATTTTCAAAGAATGCCTCATGAAGCTCTTCAGGCACAACTGGGGGCTGATTTTGGAATACAAACGCGCCTCGCTCACGTATTTCATCTCCGAGGATCTGCAATCGCTTCCTGAACAAGCGATGCACGACGAGTATTTGATCACCCCGGGTGGGGCTGCGGACGACTGGGACAAGCAAAGCAAACTCCAGAGAGCGGTCCAGCGTTACGAGGCTCTTAAAGGGGCGCCCAACATCAACCAGGATGAGCTGGTCAAAGATGTGCTGGATGCGGATGACGGCAGGTTGAGCAAGCGGCTGTTGATGCCGCAGAATCAGAGGCTGGCAATGGAAGCCGAAGACGAGGCGATGGAGATTGTGATCCTGACCGATGGCTTTCCTGCCAGCGTGAAGCCAGGAGAAGATCATCTCACCCGAATTCAGGTTTTGATGGGCTGGATTCAAAAGCAGGGGATGCAGAGAAAGCCAGTGGATCCAGTTGCCAAGCAGCGCATTCACCAACATTTGATTGAGCATCTCAAATTTCTTCAACAGCTAAACCCGCAAGCCTACAAAGGGTTGATGCAGCAAATCAAACAGTCTGAACAGCAAATGCAGGCGCAACCTCGGCAAGCGCAGCCTCAACAGCAGATTGCCGCTCCGCAGATGGCCCCAGCAGCCCCTGGACAAATGGCAATGTTATGACACCACCTGAAATCAACGGAAGGCAATTAAGCGACCTCCACGAGCAAAACATGATTGAGGAGGAAATGCGTAGGAAATGGCCAAACGCGCAAAAGCAGCTTGAGGCTGACGAAAAGGAAATTCGCCGCGCACTCAAAGAAGCTCGATACAAACACACCGTGAAGATTAAAAAACATGTGCTGCCCTGAAGGCTGGGACGAGGGGGAAGACGAAGGGCTACCGGAAGACATTGACGATGAGTGAAGAAAATTTGAGCGGGAAGACGTTTGGCGTAATGGACCACTACGGGCTGTTCGTCGGGATCGCTCGCAGGCTGGCAAAGTCTGGCGCTCGCGTGATCTATTCAACGCCCATTGACCGGCGGGATTCCATCAATGAGGCAATTATTGGCGACGGAATGCCTGAGATCGAATGCACTGACGACTTGTGGCCGATGAAGAAGCAGATTGACTGCTTTGTGTTTCCAGACATTCGCCATCAAGGGATGCAGGCGGAACTCCGTAGCCAAGGTTACCCCGTGTGGGGAAGCCAGGGCGGCATGATTCTTGAGCAGAACCGGCAATTCTTCCACGCAAAGCTGGGCGAGCTTGGGCTTGATGTTCCAAAGTTTACAGAGGTGGTTGGGCTAGACAACCTGGCCGCGTTCCTAAAAGATCGAAAAGACATTTGGCTCAAGGTGAGCAAATGGCGCGGCAGCTGGGAAACCACCCATTGGCGCTCTTGGGATGAAGATTGGATGCTGATGGACGGATGGCGGGTAAAGTTTGCCGGAATCAAAGATCACTTGAAATTTCTGTGTTTTGACAAAATTGAAACCGATCTTGAAATTGGCGCCGACACCTATTGCATTGACGGCGTGTGGCCAAGTCAAATGCTTCACGGCATTGAGCGAAAAAACAAAGCCTATTTTGGCGCCGTCACCAATTACAACGACATGCCCAAGCAACTCACAACCGTCATGGAGGCCATCTCTCCGATGATGAAGGAGTTTGGGTATCGCAACCAATGGTCAATGGAAAATCGAGTCAAAGGCAACGAGAACTATTTCATCGACGCCACTTGCCGCGGAGGTCTTCCGTCCACCGCTTCATTCCTCACAGCTCGCAACATCGGGTCCTTAATTTTGGGAGGCGCTCAAGGCGACATGGTTGAAGTTGATTACGGGTTCAAGTTTTCAGCGGAATGCGCCGTTGAAATTGAAGACGCCGCAGATAGTTGGGGCATGGTCAAGCTCGCCCCTGAAATCAAAGAATCTTTGCTGGCCCAGCAATGCTGCGAAAGCAACGGTCTTCTTTGGTTTCCTCCCACAGGGGTCGCCTCGGGCCACATTGGCTGGCTAAGAACAACCGGAGACACCCCTACCGAGGCGTTTCAGAAGATGAACGAGCTTGCGGACGAGCTTCCAGATGGCGTTGACGCCCGCGTAGAAGCGTTGGCCGACGTCATAAAGGAAATTGAATCCGAGCAGGATCAAGGGATTTGGTTTACAGATCTCCCAATACCAGAACAGCAAATTGTGTTAGAATAAATCCATGAGTAAATACACCACCCACATGCCGGTTGACGTAAAAGAACTGATAGAGCTTCTTCCAAAAGGATCGACCGTTTTGAGCGTCAGCTTCAACCCAGAGGAAAATAAAATTATTATCCTTTGGGACAACGAAAACTTTGTGACTCCGTTTAGCGTTCCTTTGGAATTTCCAATCGGAAACTTGCTTGACGGAAATCTTCCCGATTCTGTCAGAACCAGGGGAAGCAAGCCGAAAGAATCTGCTCCATTGCCGGTTGTCCCGCTGGAGTCAAAACCGCTCACTCCCCCTCCTTCTTACATGACGCCCGCGGAGCTTCAGGTGGCGTTGTCTAAAAACGAAGCCGTTGTTTTTATGGGTCTGAAAAGTGAATGGAATCCTGTGGAACCGGGGCATATTTTCACTGAAGGATTTTTCTACAAAAAGGCGAGTGTTGACGATTTGGCAAACGCGGTGTAATTCCTTGTTGTGAGTTGTGTGCTGGTAAATGTGTTGGGATTGTTCAAGCGGCGGGCAAAGAGTGAGGTATGTGTTCCTTCTTTTTTGCCCGCCGCCCCGAACGGCGCTCCAGATTGGAAAGTTGACAACGCGACGTTTTTGAAGAGTTTCATGGGATCGGAGACGGGTCAGATTTTGATGAAGCGAGCGCGGGCTTTAGAGTGCGCTACGGCGCTGGGAGCCTGCCAAGGAAAGACCGAGCCGCTTAGAGCCGCCGGGTTCAGCGACGCCATCAACTGGCTGGAGAGTTTGAGTTCAATTTCGGTGTCACCTGCCGCGCATGGTGAAAATGACGAGCCTCGCCAACCGGCAAGCGAGATGCCCGATACTGAAAGCCGATACGATACGCACTAATGGATACAACTACATCAGCACAAAATCCAGAACTTGAAACCGCAGAAGAAAAACTGTCACGGATGGAAGCTGCCCAGGCGGCTGAAACTGCCAGTCCTACTGTAAATCAAATTCCAAAGGATGAGGCGTTGAAAACGGAGGATCGCCCCTCCGATGCTGAAAAGGAAATTGAATCCAAAGTTCCAGAGAAAGAGTCAGACACACCGTCAGAAGCAGAAGTTCAACCGGAGAAGGTTTTGGAGGAAAATCCCGTTGCTGAACAGAAGCCTGAAAAGCAGGAAGCTGTAAAGCTGTCCCGAGAAGAAGAAAAGAAGTTCAGCCAATGGCTCAAACAGTCCCAAACCAAATACGCCGCCGACATGGCCAAGCGGTTGGTTCGCTGGGACGCCATCAAGCAGCAGGAGCAAGCCGTTTTGCAGGCAAAAACAGCCTCAGAACAAGCTTTGGCTTCTCAAAAGAAGCAGCTTGAAGCTGAAATGCAGGCCTGGAAACAGGAACAGGAAGCTCAAAAACCGTCCCCGGAAAAGTATGAATCGTGGGCCGCGCAGCAAATGGTTGCTGCCGACCAAAAGTTAAAGGAAGCAGACAAGTTTGAAAACGATGGCGAGTTTGACAAGGCGGAGGCTTTGCGTGATGAGGCTAAATTCCTCAAACGCGACGCCGCTTCCGCAATAAAAACCGCTGAAAACCAGAGAAAGAATCCTCCCGAGTTGATTCAGCAGAAAGCTCAAGAGCAGTTTGTCGCCAACCAAAAAGAGTGGGTGAGCAAAGCCGCTATTGATTTTCCTGAGTTTGCAAAGAAGGATTCGCAAGTCCAAAGGGACGCCGCGGCTTACTACAATCAGATCGTCGCAAGCGATCCGAGTGTGGCAAAGCTTCCTGGGTTCGTTTACTTCTGCGCTGAACGCGCAAGTTTGAAGTCTGCATCTGACCGTGTGCCTGGCTTAACAAAGGAACTAGCAGAAACCAAAAAACGGCTATCTCAGCTTGAAGCAATGACCAACCCGTCCCCGTCAGGTGGTGTGACTAAAATGCCTTCAGGGAAATCCTATTTGGACCTTTCTCCTGAAGACCAGTTCAACCAGCTGAAACAGGACGCGTCGGTTCTTTACTGACCGCTGATACGCCACAAATAAAATTATGGCATTAGTATCAACCACGAATCCGACAGATTTTTCAAATCGCAGACAACAGTACTTCAGCCGCGAACTGCTGAAGGAACTGGAATTCAACCTCCGCATGGCTCAGTTCGCCGACCAGAAGTCCGCTCCTAACAGCGGCTTTCTCGCCTTGCGTTTCTTCCGCGCTCGCAAAGCCCGGCGCGCAACCGCCACTCAAGGCCCGGTCAACCTGACTGAAGGTTTGGTAAACAACAACGCCTCGCTTCGCAAATCGGAAGTCAGCGTTGGCACGTTGGATTGCTACCTGAATCAACGGGGCGATGACTTCGAGATCAGTGATATCGTCCGTGCTACGGATATTCTGGACACCCTTCAGGTGTACATGAAGACCCTTGGCAAAGACGCTGCGCTGGATCTGGATCAAGTCATCACCAACTCGATCATGGGTAATGCGACAACCGCAAACTTGGCCAAAGCTCTTGGCTTGGGTGCGGCTCAGACCACCCTCTACGGGTCGAACAACACTTACGGCATCAACAGCGCTAATTACTTTGAGCGTTTTGCTGGCGTTGTGAACACTGGCACCAGCTCCACGGACTTCAATACGTTGGCCGGTTTGTCTGCCGCCAACAGCAAGTTCACCCGCCTGGAGCATCTGCGCGCCCTCACCCAGTTGCGTGCAAACGACGTTCGCCCTCCGGACGGCAAGGTGTTCCCCGTGGCCGTGCCTCCGCAGGTCATGTATGACATTCGCCAAGACGGAACGCTAATCAGCGCGTTCACCTACCGCGATAACGCCAAGCTCTACAAGTATGAAGACTTTGAGTTGGATGGCGGCGCCTTCCTCAGCCACACGAATCCGTGGATTGAGGCGTCTGGCGGCTACGGCGCGTTTAACGCCGCTGGCAACATCTTCTCCTTGCTCTACATCGGCGACGATGCGTTTGGCACTGTGAAGCTGTCCACCAACATTGCCGGTGGCGATCCCACGGCTCCCAAGATCACCATCTTGGACCAGGCCGACAAGTCTGACCGCTACAACCAGGTTGTGGCTGGCAGCTGGAAGTGCTTCTACGGGTCGATCCTCAAGATCACCAGCG
>CAIRSA010000017.1 GCA_903881085.1 uncultured Acidobacteriia bacterium | reverse complement strand
CCGGAGCGGAGGCCTTGGGTATTTAAACGCGTTGATCGCCCGAAGGGCGTTCCAAATGCCTTTGTCTTTCAGGCTGCGCCAACTAGGAGAGCGCGGCTGTCAAACTGAGAAACTCGACCGGAAATAGTTTGAGAATCTCGGGGGGAAAGAGTGTGACCCATTACAGGCTGCCTGATACGCGCCCCCAGCGCCTACACAGGCCCACAAGGCCCCTACGCATGCGCGCATGGAACCGGCTCGGCTGCATCGATTGTTGCGGCCCCCAGAAAGCAAAGAAAGGAAACACGCCCCCAGGATACGCACCCTGGCTGAATCGGGCGCAGGAACGAACGGCCCAAAGGTGGCAGACCGAATTAACGAGCAAGCAGGCCGAACAGACGAAATGTGAAGAGGCTGAACGAAAAGCAAATGCGGCCCTTGCCGAACGCAAAGCGAGCGAAAGGACACTTGATGCTGAACCGCAAAGAACGTAAATCGAAAGCGCAACGATGAAAATAAAAACACCATTGATTGGTACCGGAGGTTTCACGCCAATATGCCGAAAGGCGAGATTCGCACGGCAGGAGAAATCCCGATTTAAGCAATTCGGCCGCATTGGATGAGAGCATACGCTGGTGGTTTTGGTGGGGGCACTTGGTGGTTCCGATTCGCAGTCATAGCCAATCCGAGTGACTCCTTAATTCACGCATAGGAGTTGTGTTGCGTTTTTACAAAACTTGTCACTTTTGTTCAGATCTTGGCCAGAACAGACGTCTAGAGACGAGAGCCGTCCTCAGCCCAGCAGCGTAATCCCGGTTAACAGCAACTCCCTGGCACTCTTTTCCAAACGATAAAGCGCTGACTCGATCTCTTCCTCACGCCCGCCGTCATCCCTACCTGCCAAGGACCGGAACTGGTCCGCTAGCTCCGTCCAATTGGCGGCTAACTCCGTCGCCTGGAGGATATGCTGTGACGCCCCTGAAAACACGCTATACACGAAATATAGGCTAAACAAAGCACAGAGACAGTTGACACCCACATACGCGAATTCGGGCAAATAAGACTTCGCCAGGGTGACAACCAACAGCAATATCGAAAAGAAGCCTTGCATACCCCACACTAACCGTTGCTTGTGGGCAAGCCGGCGAGCAATCGAAGAGAAGTTGGCGGCGAAACTTTCCGCCTGCATTTGTCCTTCCTGGACGCGTTTTTGTGAGACTTCCCAATGCAAAAGCATCGCTACCCTCTACTTATATGTAACATAAAACGGCGATGCCCAGCCGATTTCCGGATCGTTATCCGGCCCTTCGGTATCACGCTGAAACACCCGCACGTAATAGTAGTTCCGCCCCGCTGTCGGCGCGTTGTCACGCCAGTCCAGCGTGGCATGACGGCCACTGGGCTTAGTCGTATACGCGATCTTGCCGTTCTTGATCACATCGATGCGCAGCAGTTCGTCCGGCGCGTCAATCACCGCCGTGATCCGCGGCGGCGCATTCAGCGGCGCGTTGAACTCGCTGCCAGGCATGTGGCCATCGGCCGACACGCGAAACACGATTTCGTCACTTGCCGCAAAGGTCCGGCGATCGTACATGCCATCCATGATGCCTGCGCGATCAGGCGTCAACACCCACACTCCGGCCCAACTGTTATGCGTGGAGCCATGATCGCTGAACGAAACAAAGCCATAAGTGTTGCCCTTATCCAGGGCATTCTGCGCGTAGTGGCCATCTTCATCCACTTGCGTGCGGCCACGCATTTCGCCCTTCGGCGCCTGATACACTTCGTAGCTGCCGCGCGCACCCTGGTACATTTCCAGCAGGCAATCGAACCGCGCATTGGGCCAGTTCCAATCGGCCAACGGACCGGCGGCGAAGGTGTGCGGCACAATTACGCTCTTCTGCCCGCTCTGAGTGAGCACATTTTCTTCCCACCACTTCCACATGTTGGGCGGCAGGTTGTCGGCCGCATTGCGTTCGCGGTCGATCATGCGCAGCGGCGCACCGCGCTTCAGGAACAGGACGTTGCGATGGCCCGCAGGCCGTACCATGCTGTGCTCATAGCTGTACATGCCGATGAATGTGGGGCCGTGAGTCATCAGATCGACCGTCTTCTGCACGTACCACCACTGGTAGTCGCGCAAGCCATCAGGCCAACGTCCGCCAGTAACCTCGTTGTGATCGGAGGTGCCCAGGAAATCGAGTTGGGCCGCATCGATGGCATAGCGATAGGTGTCGAGGACGCTGGCATCCACGCCGCTATGGCCGCGAATATCCGTATGGCGATGGCAGTCGCCCAACATCAACGTATAGGTCTTTCCGGCGACCGTCATGGTGGAACGCGCGCGGCGCGGCGGGCGCACCTGTGGAGTGGGCAGTTTCACATCGGCGAACGTTGTCTTCACTGCGCCTCCGCCCGTGGGCAAGGACGCAGTGTAAATGTTGTAGTGCAACGCATGCGCCTGCGATTTCGGCAGGTTGTCTACGGCTCGGCCATCGCTGGCGTAAATAACCGACAACCCACCGCCCGGGTGGTCGGCAAGCACGGTCTTCTGCGTATTCTGCCCCGAACTGGACTCCAGCATCTGTGGCAGACTCCACTCATTGCCAGCTAGCTTCGTTGCATAAAAATGATAAATTTCGTTTGGCTTGGTGAAGGTCCAGTGGCGGAACACAAGCCACAGGGCACCGCTCCTATCGAACTTTAAGTGCGGCAGTTCCGCATAACGCGTCATCCGCCCGGTAAGCACTTTATTCAGATCGGCGGCAGGTTCCTGTAAACGTCCATTGGCATAAACACGCAGGCCAAGGGTGCGAGTATGATGCAGTCCGCGGCTACCGGGCGCACTCGACGAGGTGGAAAAATCCTTGCCCCAATTGATGCCTGCATCGTCCCACGCCACCCATACTTTGCCTTCGGCATCCACCGCCACAGAGCTATGGAATTGCGCCGAGGGCTCTGTGGTGACCGGCACCAGTTCGCCCAGCTTCTTGCCATCGAACGAACGCAACATCACATCATAGTTGCCTTTGTCGTAGCTATCCCAACTGATCCAGGCGAGGCCTTGCGGGCTCAAGGCAACCGAGGGCTCCCAATCGCTGGCATCGCTTTCCGAAACTTTGACCTCCGCACCCCATGAGGAGCCGGTCAACTTGCGGGCATAGATATCGGCATTTCCGTTGCGGAATGACTGCCACACCACAGTCACGTTGCCCGCGGCATCGGAAACCGCGCGGGCATTGAAGTCGCCATTGGGCGCATGCGTCAGACGGGTGATCTTGCCAGGCTTGCCCGCCGCCGAAATCTCGCCCGCGTACAGTTCAAAATTGCCATCGATCTGTGCGCTCCAAAGCGCCAACGCGCCTTGTTTGCGGCCTACGATCGCTGGAGAATAGTGGTCCCAATTTTTGTCGTCAATGGCAGCGGCAGCCTCCCACTTGCCATTGGCGCTCTTGCGCCGGACCAGCACCCGATCTGCCTTCTTGTCATCCCACTCGACATAGATGGCGTACAACGATCCATCGGCTGAAAACGCGGCCGCGGGCCAGTCCGACTGCTTTTCCGGCTCACTCACTCGCTCGGCTGGAATCGAAGGGCCGACTTTCGCCGCGGGCAGATCGACGACCTGCATCGCCTCCGGATTATTGGCGGTGCCATCATTCTTGCCTTGAGCCTTCTTCTTTCCCTGAGGAAACGCGGCGGCGAGCGCCGCAATCAATAGCAATAATGATACTCTTGGCAGCATTTACCGCAACTATATCAAATAAAAAACGGGAGAATCGTATCCTCGCCGCCCGATCTAGCAACTGGCGGCGAGGAACGATCTCCCGGTTGAGCAGCAAACTTATACGCTCGCGCGTGGCGGCAGTTTAAAACAAGTCGCCGAGTTCCTTAGCCACGCCACGAGCTTCCAGGTGCACCAAGCCGGCATTGCAGCCAGAGGGTCCCATCACCGCGAGAACACCCTTACCACCGGCGGAGTACAGAAAAATCTGTCCATCGGCGGCGCTAACAGTGATCTCTTCAAGAACGCCAACACTCAGGCTATCGCTCACACGACGGCCGAGGCTCGATGCCGCCGCCGCCATCGCTGCTACGCGATTGGCATCGGCGCCATTGGAAAGGGAATGGGCGATAGGAAGGCCTTCGGTAGAGGCCAGCAGTACGCCACGCAATTCCGGGATAGCGGCGCGAAGGCCGTCCACATTCTTTTGAAATGCTTCAATCTTACCCATAGTCACTCCTACAAAATATTCCAGCATCAACGCTCTTTCAGGCCCGGACAAGTGCCATGGCCCCGGAGCGATGGATGATGAATCAGATATTGCTGATTGTGATTACATGATCGACCGTAATCGCAAAAACTTTAGACTTCTCTTTGAAGAGGGGGGAACAGTCGGCTTGCCCGATAGCCAATACTTAGCCTTCGACCTAAGTAAATCAACTTACGCCGAACTAAGATTCTTACACTTAGAATCCAAACAAATAGGTTATTTCACGTCTGGCGAACTTTTGCATCTGCCCCTATTATTAATGCATGAGGACAAATTGAGCGCTATGCGATGCCTCTATTGTGGAGTTGAATTAGCGCTGCTCAAAAAGCTGGCAGGAAGCGAGAACTTCTGTTCTGACGCCCATCGGGTGGCATATCAGGAAGAGTTCAGCCGACTCGCGCTGAACCGGTTGATGCAGTCGCAACCCCCTAGCCAGAAAAAGTCCTTTGCCAATGGATTCAATGGAGCGGCGCAGGCAGCCGAATTGGAGAACATTACGTATCCTAACCTCGCCGCCGTGCAGGAAACGATACTTGAACAGCACGGTAGGTCCAGCAACAACAATGCTGCCGGCCGCATGTCGTCAGCGGCCTTGGCCGACGCCGATCTTCAGCCGCTGGAAATGGACCTTGCTACCCAAGGTCAGCCGGAGCAACAGCAAGACCCACAAGAAGCAGGATTCCTGATTGAGAAACGCCCGCTGCAAATTGTGCGGCCGAGACCGCTTTCCAACGAAGAGCCGGTCTTCCGTTTCACGCAATATGCAATGCCGTCTTTAAAGGCTGCAATTGTGGATGAAACACCCATGCCGGCGCCAGTCACCTTCCGCCGCCCCGAACGAATTTTGCAAGCCCAGGTGACCGCCGAACTGGAATTAATGGACGAACTGGCATTTCCCATCCCCTTGAATCTTACCCCGGCGCGGCCTGGGGGTGCCGGTCCTGGATGGAAGCAGCTTCCGGCGGTGAATTTCGATATTCAAGGCCTGCAATACATTGATTTTTTGCGCAGTAGTGGTGGCCGCCCAAAGCCCGCCGATTCTGGCCTGACAGCGTTTGAACCTGTGCTGGAGGTCCCTCAGCCAGATACGCCGGCCAGAATGGATGTATTGTCCAATCTTAGCGCCTCGCGGCTGGAGTTCCGCCCGATGGAGCCGAATCCGCCTAAGCTGATTTCCGCCATGCCAGATGTGGCATTTCCCAACCCGGAAATATCCAAGCCCGAATTCGATCTGGCCACACTGCACACGGCGGTAATTTTCGCCCCCAAATCGGAGCCAGAAGCGCAGCAGACCGCCTCCCCAATGCCTTCATTGAAGAAGGTACCAATGACCCAGGAGCCGCCGCCAACTCTGCCCGACATTCTTCCCAAGACGAAGAACGTTACAGAAATCAAACGGCAGAAGAAGGTTGCTAATCAGCCATCCTCCCCAGTGGGAATCACGGCAACCCCACCTGCGCCCGCGCCTAAAACCGAAAAGCCGAAACTCGCTCCACCCGCGGACGTTCAAAAGCCAAAGGGCAAATCGCCTGCCCCGGCTGGCCCCGCGGCTCCAATTACCAAGGCAACGGCGGCGGTTCCACACCCGGCGCCAGTGGAATCACCAACGAAACCCCCATCTATTCTGCGCCCCGGACCTGTGGAAGCACCTACCGAAATGGCCGAGCTGGGAGCGGACGAGAACAACAGTCCGGTGTTTGAGATGTCGGGCGAAATCGGACCCTCTCCCGGTTTCATCCAGTTACTGCCAATCTGGGTCAAGATCCTGCTGGCAGCTGCTGTTTTGGCGATTGGGGCATACATCTACACCTTAATCTCAGGCCCCTCTAAAACCCGTTCCAGCCGGCCGCAACGGCCAGCCGGACAGCAATTGAGTCACAACGCCCGCGTCGCAACCGGCCGGGGACTCCAGAACATGGAAAAGGGAGTGCAAGCATGAGTGAATTGAACGACCGGTGGATGTGGTTTATTGACGATGCGCCACTGCAGGCATTGTTGCGAGCGGAAGCTGGTGTGCCGAATATGGACATGCGCGCTGCTTCCTCACCGGAGCTGGTCCACGCCATTTCTTTACACATGGAAGGCCGCAACGAAGAAGCCCTGGCTGAACTGACCCAAGCCGCAGCTGAATCCAATCAGCCCGGTGAGGTATACGCGGCGTTGGGGCAACTGTTGTTTGAAGCGGGAAACCTGCAGGAGGCCTCGATCCAATTTGCTCAGCATGCGCGTATAGAACCAGGCAGCAAAACTGCGGACTACAATTTGGGTGCGTGCCTGAGCAAACTGCGCAATTGGGCCGAGGCCGCTCCGGCCTTTGACCGTGCTGCTGCAATCTCCCCTGAGCGGCTCGATTGCTGGCTAGGCGCGGGCATCAGCAACCTCCACAATGGCAACGCAAAGGCGGCCGCCGGGGCCTTTGAAAAAGCGCTCGAGCTATCGCCGGGCCATTCAGTTTCCACCTACTGTCTGGCGGTGGCATTGCACATGCAAGGTCTACATGAGAGAGCGGCCACGCTTTACCTGGCGGGCCTGGAAAACGATCCGCAATCGCAGGAGATTCTGGTCAACCTGATCGCGCTTTGCCTGGCTACGGATACTCCTTCGAGTGTCAGGCCTTTTGCCGAGTCTCTCTATCGGATCAATTCAAAATCGGTTCCCGCCCTGCAGGCTCTTGCCGCGAGTGCGTTTGAAGCGGGCGATCATGGTGCGGCGGAGCGCTACTGTACCGCTATCACGGAAACGGCCCCCAATGACTATGAAGCATGGTTCAATCTCGGTGTAGCCCTGCAGGCTCAGCGAAAGACCGCGGCTGCGGCGGAGGCATACGCCTACGCCATCCAGATCAACGGAAAATCGGAACTTCCGTACATCAACCTGGGGACAATTCTTCAAGAACAGGGAAAATTCGATGCCGCGCGCGAAAATTACGAACATGCCTTTGAGCTGAAGCCCAGCCTTACCGCTCCGCTATGGAACTTCGCCTTGTCGTTGGAACAAACAGGTAGAAAGCCAATGGCGGCCACTATCCTGGAAGAGTTAGTGGCTCAGGATCCGTCCAATACGGAGGCTTGGTTCCGTCTGGGGTATTTGCGCTATGAGGCAGGCCGCTACACCACTGCGGCCGAGGCATTTGAATCCGCACTGCGGGGCAGCAGCAAATGGTTGGCCGCTCAGTACAACCTGGCACTCTGCTATTGGAAGCTTGGAGATCTCGATCTGGCGCTCATCTGCATTGACAGCGCGCTCACCAACGGTCCGAGCGATGTCTTGGCCATGAGAGCCGGCATCGCTATCGCGGTTGAGGTCCCGGATAGTCTGCGCGCCGCCGCGATTCTGCAGCGCCTGGAAGAGAGTGACTCGGATTTCATTGATCTCAGCTACCGCACGGCGGCTGCCCTCGATGCGGCCGGAAGGCCGGCCGAAGCGGAAAAAGTCTATCGCCGAATCATGCATCGGGACCCGGAATCGGTCGCCGCGCTGGTCAATCTGGGTCACGCACTGAATGCCCAGGGACAAAGTTCCGAAGCGCGCGAACTGTGGGACGTGGCAATCGCCATCGAACCGCAGCTGACGTTTGAATCCTGATTGGGGATCCGCGCTGCCGGGACGGGCGAGTTACGCTACAACTCGAAATGGGCCGAATGTCATTCGGCCGCAGAATGCCATTCGGCCTACATCCGGTCCCAGGCATATTTGGAGATGTACAGACTCCAGGGAAAGGCGATTTTTCTGTCCTGCGTCAGAAAAATATGATTCGAGCAAACCGCGCAGCATAAACTGTAATAAAATATCTAGCAGTCAGCAATGCGCATTCCAATCTTACCTGCAGCTCTTGCCAGCACTACAGCGATCCTACTCTGGGCCGCGGATTCGCCGTTTGAGAAAAAGGTTCAGCCCGTTCTCACCAAGACTTGCGCCCCCTGCCACAACGACCGCACGGCGTCCGGCGGCCTGAACGTCGCGCCCTTCCTTGACCCCAAATCCCTTGCCCAACAGCGCGAAGGCTGGGAGCGGATCATCCAGAAGATGCGCACCGGCGAGATGCCGCCCAAAGGTGTGCCCCGCCCGGCTGAACAGATCGACGATCTCACCAAGTTTGTACAAACCGAGTTTGAACGCGCCGACAAGCTGGTGAAGCCCGACCCAGGCCGCGTGACCGCGCGCCGCCTGAACCGCAACGAATACACCAACACCATCCGCGACCTGCTGGCCGTCGAATTCCGCGCGGAAAAAGATTTTCCGGCTGATGATTCCGGCTACGGCTTTGACAACATCGGCGACGTGTTGACCATCTCGCCCGTACTGATGGAAAAATACATTGCCGCGGCCGAGCGCATTGCCGCTCGCGCCGTTGCGGCCGACCCGCTGCCCAAGCCGCTCGAAGCGCTCTATCATAATAAGGATAAAAACATCCGCAAAATCGATGGCAGCACTATCGAAGCCACCCACCGCATCGAATTCGATGGCGAGTACACCGTGCGCATCGGACTGCCTGGCGAACGCGCCGCTGACGCGAAGCCCGTCACCATGAACTTCTGGATGGACGGCAAGCTGCTCAACACAATGCAGGTGGAAACCAAGCCATCCGGCCTGGTCTACTTCAACCCGTATTCCGAAGAGCAGATGAAACTCTTCCTGCCCGAAGGCGATCACGTCTTCCGCGCCGGCTTCGTCAATGACGACTTCGTCAAAAACCTCACCGGCAAGGAACTGTACAACAACAAATCGAACAAGTTCCTCGAATCGATGACCTTCATCGGGCCCTTCAGGTCCGAAGCAGAGCGCCCCAGCCGCAAAAAGATTCTCATCTGCGATCCGAATACCGGCCAGGCCTGTGTGGAAAAGATCGTAGCGACGCTGGCCCGTCGCGCCTATCGCCGGCCCGTCTCCAAATCCGACACGACGCCGCTGATGAAGTTCGTCGCCATGGCCAAGGCCGAAGGCCTCTCCACCGAACAGGGCATCCAACTCGCCATTCAGGCGATGCTCGTCTCCCCGCACTTCTTGTTCCGCATTGAACATGATCCCGCGCCGAAGCCCGGCCCGGCCGCCATCGTCAAAACCTCCTCCAACGAGGTGCACCCAGTGACCGATATCGAACTCGCCTCGCGCCTTAGCTATTTCCTGTGGAGTTCCATGCCCGACGACGAGTTGCTGACGCTTGCCGAAACCCGCAAGCTGCGCGCCCCAGGCATTATGAATGCGCAAGTGAAGCGCATGTTGAACGACCCACGCGCTTCGGCCTTGGCCGACAATTTCGCGGGGCAATGGTTGGAAACCCGCAACCTCGACAGTGTGAAGCCCGACCCGCAGAAGTTCCCCGAATGGGGTCCCGAACTGCGCGACGCGATGAAGACTGAGACGCGCATGTTCTTTGAATCAATGCTGCGCGAAAACCGCCCCATGGCCGAATTCATTGACGCCAAGTACACGTTTCTGAATGAACGGCTGGCCAAACACTATGGAATCGAAGGCGTGACCGGACCGGACTTCCGCCGTGTGGATTTGAAATCCGATCAACGCGGAGGCATCCTCGCCCACGCCAGCGTGCTCACTGTTTCCAGTTATCCCACGCGAACGTCGCCTGTGATCCGCGGCAAGTACGTGCTGCAAAATATTCTCGGCACGCCGCCTCCGCCGCCTCCGCCCGATGTGCCGCCACTGGACGAAGAGCAGGTGGGCAACGCGGGTTCCCTGCGCCAGCAGATGGAAAAGCATCGCACCAACGCCATCTGCGCATCGTGCCACAATCGCATGGACGTGCTCGGCTTTGGCCTGGAAAACTACGACGCCATCGGACGCTGGCGCACCAAGGACGGAAAGTTCCCCATCGATTCCAGCGGGACGTTTCCTAATGGCAAGTCGTTCGTCACTCCGGCCGAAATGCGCGGCCTGCTGGCACAGAATCTTCCCGAATTTGCACGATGCCTGATTGAAAAGATGCTGACCTACTCCCTTGGACGCGGTCTGGAGCAGTATGATAGAAGAACGGTCGATGAGTTGAATAAGAAGCTGGCAGCATCCGACTATCGATTCCTGGCGCTCGTGAATGAAATCGTCGTCAGTCTTCCGTTCCAAAATCGGCGTGGCGAAGTAACCAACAAACCCAAAGAGGTAGCAAACAGATGATTACCGGAAAATCATTAGCCCGCAGAAGTTTCTTAAGGGGCGCAGGCGCGGCGATCGCCCTGCCCTTCCTCGATGCAATGACGCCCGCGTTCGGCGCCACCACCAAGGCACCGGTTCGAATGGGTTTTGTGTACGTTCCGAACGGTATGGACGTGCGCAACTGGAACCTCGATTACGAAGGCAAGTTGGGCGAACTTTCGCGCATCATGAAGCCGTTGGAACCGTTCAAGGACGAGATCACGGTTCTTTCTAATCTCACTCACAACAACGGGCGCGCGCTGCTCGATGGCGCTGGTGATCACGGCCGTTGCTGCGGTTCGTACCTCACCGGCGTGCAGCCGAAGAAGAGTGCTGTGGATATTCACTGCGGCATCTCGACTGACCAGATTGTCGCCAACAAGATTGGTCATCTGACACGTTTCCCTTCCCTTGAACTCGGCCTGGAAGATGCACGCCAGGCAGGCGATTGCGATTCCGGTTACTCCTGCGCCTACACTAACAATCTTGCATGGCGCGATGAACGGCAGCCGCTGCCGCCGATTCTGGATCCGCGCGCGCTGTTTGAACGCCTGTTCGGCAAAGGGGCTTCGTTGAGCCCGGAAGCGCGCGTGCGACAGGCGAAGTTCCGCAAGAGCATTTTGGATTTCGTCACGGACGACACGAAGAAGCTGCAAAATGATCTCGGCCCGACCGATCGTCGCAAGCTCGACGAGTACATGTCGTCGATTCGCGAAATCGAACGTCAGCTCGAAAAGGCCGAAAGCGATAACGCGCACATCAACCCCGGCATGCCCAAGCCGTACGGCGTTCCGGCTGACTTCGCCGAGCATTTCAAACTGATGACCGACATGTTGACGGTTGCGCTGCAATCTGACATGACGCGCGTGTTTACGTTCCTGGTCACGCGCGAAGGAACCTCGCGCAGTTACCGCGAAATCGGCATCCCCGATGGTCACCACCCGCTCACGCATCACCGCAACGAGGAGCCATTGATGGAGAAGGTGACGCAGATCAACACCTATCATGTGAAGCAGTTCGCCGCGTGGGTGGAAAAATTGAAGACCACCAAAGAAGGCGATAGCTCGCTGCTCGATAATTGCATGATCACCTACGGCGCAGGTTTGTGCGATGGCAACAAGCACAACCATGAAGACCTGCCCACCGTCCTGGTTGGACGCGGTGGCGATAAGTTCATCAAGCCTGGCTTCCGCCGCGTGTACCGCCGCGAAACGCCCATGACCAATCTCCATCTGAGCATGATGGACCGCATGGGCGTGCATGTCGATAACTTCGGCGATTCCACCGGCCGCGTCACCGGGCTCGACCTGGCATAGAATAATCGCATGCAGTTTCCAGGCAACTCCAAGCCGCCCGTCGGCATGATCTTCGATTCCGACATGGGCAACCGCGTCGATACGGCGCTCGCCATGGCCATCATGTATGGCCTGGATGGCAAGAACGAAGCGCGCGTGGTCAGCGTCAGCGTCTCCAAATCAAATCTAAAGTCGGCCGCGCTAAGCGAAGTGATCGGTCGCTTTTATGCAGGCGCTGTGAATGGCGGATTTGCGTCCGTGGGCCGCACGTTGCCCGTCGGCATGGGCGACGATCCGCGCGACGCCAAAGACACGCCGATGTTCGCCATTCTCGAAAAGAAGGACGATAAGGGCGCGCCTGTTTACCAGCACGGCATACACAAGTTAGTGGATACGGCCGAGGTCCCGGCCCTCTTCCGCAATGCGCTCACCTCGCAGCAGGATGGCAACTGCATGGTGATTCTAGCCGGCCCCGCAACAAATCTGGCGCGAGGCTTGGCACTGCCTGATGCGAAGGATTGGATCACCAAGAAGGTTCGCTATCTGGTAATCTCCGGCGGCGCGTTCAACGGCAACGCAGCCGAGCCACACATCAAGGCTGACATTGTGGCGGCGCGGAAGTTGCTCGCTGAATGGCCCGGACAGATCGTGTTCGCGCCGGCCGAAGTGGGCGCGGCATTTCCCTACCCTGCTGACAGTATCGAAAAGGATTTCACGTGGTCGCCGAATCATCCGGTGGTGGATGCGTATCGTGCTTACAAGCCGATGCCGTATGACGCTCCGTCGTGGGACATGGCCGCGGTGCTCTACGCCGTGCGCCCGCAGGAGAACTACTTCAAGCTCTCGGAACCCGGCGTGGTCAGCGTGCTCGACGATGGCCGCACCAAGTTTACGCCCTCGCCGAAGGGGATGCATAGGTATCTGATCGCAGACCCTTCGCAGAAGGAAAAGATCATCAAGGCGTATGCGGAATTGGCGAGCGCCAAGCCGGTTGTCCGGCAGTTCCGCTTTCGCAACCAGAAGAAGGCGGCGGACCCGGTCAAGGACCCGGCAAAGGAGCCGGCTAAGCCCGAGGCCAAGCCTTAGCAGATTGTGGCAGAAAGCCGGCGAAACCGCCTGCGCCACCACTGAGTCTCACTCACATACAGCTTCTGGTGGGTCAGGTGGTTTCGCCGGCCAGACTTAGCGCTTTAAATATGTTGCGCGCACGCGATCGGCGGCGTCCTTCGCCGCTGTATCGCCAGCCAACACTGCGTATTCGTAAAGCATCAGCGGCAGGCGGATAACATCCACGGCTTTCTCTTTCCCCAGAAACGTTTCGCCTCCCGGCTTCACGCGGCTGTTGCCCTCGGTGGAAACGGTGCCATCGGGCAGAATGCGGCTCATCTGCCACTTCACGGCACGCTCCAACGCCTGCCACAAGCGCGCTTTTTGCGCGGCATCCTCAGGCGCCAGATGCAACAGCAGGTTCTCCACCAAGAGCGCCGAGAACAGATTGTAGTTAGTGTCACCGCCGCCGTTTTCCGTGAAGTATCCATCGGGAGCCTGCATCGCCAAGGCGGTGCCAATGAATCGCCTACCAATCTCCATCGCATTGCGGTCTTGCAGCACGCGGCCCATCAGGTAATACGCCTCGCCGTAGATCAGCACGCGATTGGCGGCTTTGGTGTCTTTGCGCAGCACCTCGGCCTTCGTCTTCAACCACTCCAGCGACTTCTTGGCCTGCTCTCTCACCTTCGCTACGCGCTCGCGCAACGCGTCGGTCTCGGTGCTCTGCTGGAACCAATCGTTCTCATCCAAATACAAAATGGCGTGGCCCAGATCGTAAAAGAAGAACGCCATCGATTGGGCGTACTCGCCAACACTACCCTTATAGTGCGGATCGTCGACATGCATCTCAAAGTTACCGTCGGGCTGCTGATGCTGGAATGTGTATTCCATTACCCTTATGCCCTTAGCCGTCTCTTTGGCGTCATGTAGGACCGTGCCATGGAAGATGGTCTCAATACAATGGCGTTGATTGAATACGCCCTGAAAAGCTTTGCGATTCCGGCCTATCGCGCCGTATTCGTCCGGCTGTCCCGCAGCCGCGTAGGTGCGCAGATACGCACGGTCTAAAGACCGTATCACCTCGTATTCTGAGAGTAGCGTCGGCTCGGCGGCAACCGCCGAGGCCGCCGCAGAAATCAGTAGCGCAATGATTCGTGTCATGAACACGTGTCCATTCTCCCAGTGCGCGGAACAAAGCAACAAATATTAAAATACCTAAAACTTTCGACCACACAGAGATTTTACCTGAAACACAGTGTTCAAAGGTTCATGAGCAAGCCGATCAACCTCAAAAAATTGGTACTGACCAGCGCGATCATAACGGGTGCCGCCTTTGCTTTCATCCAATTCGTACCGGTCTATGCACGTACCAATCCGCCTGTCGCGCAGGAAAAGACGCTGGCCGCAAATGTCTCCTTGCCGCCGCAGATGCAGACCATCATGAACAAGGCTTGCATGGATTGCCACTCCAACGAAACCAAGTGGCCATGGTATGCGAAGATTGCACCCATGTCGTGGCTGGTGGCGCGCGATGTAGAGCATGCCCGCCATGCCATCAATTTCTCAGAGTGGTCAGATCAGGCAGGCAAGCGCAAGGGTACCGCCATAGGCGCTCTGATGGCAGCCTGCGAAGGGGTGAAGGACCAAAAAATGCCTCTGCCTCAGTATCAGATGATGCACCCGGAAGCACGCCTTTCGCAGGATGAGATCAAGTCGTTCTGCACCTGGACGGTTGCAGCGGTGCGCCAGATCAAATCGGGAAAAGGCGTAGCCGAACACGCCGGCCGTTAGCCAAGAGCCACTGCGATCTCAAGCGCCATCTTCATAGCTTCAGCCATCACTTCACGGCAGGAGTAATCGCGGGCTCTCCGGCCTGCTTCCGCAACAACTCACGATGCCGCGCAAAAGCTTTCTCCGCTAACTCAGCTTGCCCTGTAGCTTGATACGCCTGGCCGAGCTGATAGGTGATAGCCGTATCATCCACCGAGCAGCCCTTCTCCAAATGCTCGATCGCTTTGGCCGGCTCTCCCAACTGCATCAACAGCCGCCCTAACAATGCGTGTGCTGCAATCAATTGTGGCTGTAACCGGACTGCTGCCATCGCGTGAGGCAGCGACTCCTCCATTTGCTGCAAACGGAATAGCGTATCCCCCAGCAAAAACTGCCAATGGCCTGCTTGCGGACGCGCGGCAACCAAAGGCTTCAGGATCTCCGCGGCCTCTTCGTAGCTTCGATTCGCCCATAAGGATTCGGCCAGGCGCGCAGCGATCCGCGCGTCTCGAGGGGCTAGCGCCGCCGCTTTGCGCCACTCCGCCACGGCGTCTAGCCGCCGGCCCTGCTTATGTGCAGCCTCCGCAAGAAGTTCGTGGACCTCTGGCGTCTCGGGCAGTTTTTCCAGTTCAGCAAAGGCAGCTTGCGCCAATCTGCCATTCGTTTCCGCTAATGTCAGAAGATCCCATGAAGGTGAAGTTTTTGAAGCCTTCGCAAGGCCAGCTTTCGCCGATTCTGACTGCGCCAAGTCATCCTGGCCTGCGCGAGTATACAACTTCGCCAGTTCCACATGGATAGCCGCACGCTCGGGCTCCATTTCCACCGCCTGCCGCAAAAGTACGATTGCCTTTGCATCCTGCTGCTCCTGCATCAACAGGCGGGCTGAATGCATAAGGTACGCTGCGGAAACGGGAGCTGTCTTTGCAAGCTTGGCCAGCGCGCCTGTGGATAAGCCTAAGTAGCCTAGGCCAAGCCCCTGCCAGCCTTTCGCGGATTTCGGCTCTAGCTGCACCAAAGTTTTGAATCGCCTCACGGCCTCGCCCGGTTTGCCCGTGGAAAGATACACGTCTCCCAATTCAAGCAGCGCGATTCGATTAGCGGGCTCAATCGCAAGCGCGCGCAATAACGGCGCCTCGGCCTCTGCGGGCTGCGACAGTTTTTGATGGGCCATTCCCATCATTAACCATGCTGAGGCTAGATTTGGCCGGGCCTTCACCACCGCTTGCAATGCAAGAATTTCTGCGGAGTAATCGCCGGCCGATTCCAGCGCCAGCGCCAGATTCAGGCGCAATCCAGGATCACCGGGAATCTCATCCACCAGTTGCCGGTACAGTTGCACGGCTTCAGCGGAACGGCCACTTAGTAAGGCCTGTTTCGCCCGTTGCGAGCGCTGCACCGTTGTTTCGCTTTGGGCGAACAGCAGCAGCGTTACCAGAATAAGCACGCTATAGTATATCTTGAATGCTTCGCCTTTTGTGCCTGTTTCTGTTGGCCGCGCCACCCGCAGTGCGATTCGAGAAAGCGGTCCTTCCCTTCGTTTTGGAAAACTCGCCAACGGCTGAAAAGTATCTCCCTGAGACGATGGCGGGAGGTGTCGCCACGTTCGATTACAACAACGACGGCAGGCCAGACATCTTTTTCTCCAACGGCGCGTCCCTGTCCTCGATGCGCAAAGACGAGAGAAAGTTTTGGAACCGGCTCTATCGCAACGAAGGCGGAGGCAAGTTCACCGATGTCACTGCGGAAGCAGGCCTACAAGGTTCGGGATATTCCATCGCGGTGGCCGCTGGGGACTTCAACAACGATGGCAACGTCGATCTTTTCGTCGCTGGTGTGAACGAAAACCATCTTTACCGCAATCTTGGCAACGGCAAGTTTCAGGATGTGACAAAAGAAGCCGGCATCGCCAGTGGTAGGTGGGCGGCCGCGGCCGGCTGGTTTGACTTCGACAACGATGGCCTGCTTGACCTGTTCGTCGTCAACTACGTACAGATCCCGCTCGAAGCTGCGCCAGTCTGTAAAGACCCTGGCCAGAAACTGCGCGTCTACTGCCATCCACGCAACTTCCGCCCGCAAGCCAATACACTCTATCGCAATCGCGGCGATGGGACATTCGAAGACGTGACGGCCAAGTCAGGCATCGACGCCCATGCAGGAAAAGGCATGGGACTTGCGATTGCCGACTATGACAGCGACGGTTTCCCGGATGTCTTCGTCACCAACGACACAATGGCGAACTTTTTGTTCCGCAACCGCGGCGATGGCTCGTTCGAAGAGGTGGCCTTCCGCGCCGGCGTTGCATTGAACACCGATGGTAAGCCTGTCTCGGCAATGGGTGTGGACTTCCGCGACCTAAATAACGATGGCCTCCCCGACCTCGTTTTCACTGCACTCACGGGCGAAACCTTTCCGCTCTTCCTGAATAAGGGCAAGGGACAGTTTCAGGACGCAACCTATATTTCGCGCATGGGGCCGCTCACCGCACGCCTGGCAGGTTGGGGAATCGCCGCCGTGGACTTCAATAACGACGGGTTCAAAGACATCTTCACCGCCAACTCGCACGTGACTGATAACATCGAAGCATTCTCTGGCGACAAGTATGAATTGCCTAACACTGTATTTCTAAACGATGGTGCAACCAAATTTCAGGCCGGCGCGGCGCTCGATTGCAAACATGCACATCGCGGCCTGGCCGTGGCCGACTTCAATAATGACGGCCTGCCCGATGTGGTTGTCTCTGCGCTTGGCGCGCCTGCAGAGATCTGGTGGAACCGTTCGCCTTCGCCCGGACACTGGCTCGACATCCAATTGCAAGGAACGAAAAGTAACCGCGACGGCATTGGCGCCCGCATTGCGATTAACGGGCAGACCAATCATCAATCTTCGGCATTTAGCTACGCATCGAGCAGCCACGGCGCTGTGCATTTCGGGCTTGGCAGCTCCGCGAAAGCTGATTTGATCGTGGTCAACTGGCCATCGGGAAAGGTGCAAACCTTTCGCGACGTCGCGGCCGATCGGGTTTTCAAGATCGTCGAACCGTAAGAGGCGGTGGCAAGGGCCGGCAGTCGAAACCGCCTGCCCCACCAGGGGCTGCGAGTGATTGAAATCCACAGGGGAGCGCAGACGGTTTTACCTGCGTGATTTCGGCATTGGGACTGCTGCCAAAGGCTGCCAAACTACCATTCGTGGAGCGCAATCAGTTCCGGCGGCCCAGCGGTTCCGCCGATTACCTTCACATGAAACACCATCTGCAGATTGTGCTTTGCCCAATCGCGGGAAGCGCCCTTCACAAACTGAGCGATGAGCCCAGGTTGCGTCAGTACCTCGCTTACCGTCCGGCCACCATATTGAGTAATGCCAGCGGCGGCGATTACCGTCTGACCGGTTGTCGAGCTCGGAAGGCGGGAAATCACCACATAATCCTCATTGGTCTCTCCGTTCTCGAGCAACCCCGGCAGGCTCCAGATCTTACCCGTCTGGCGATCGCGGACGACCGGAGCGCCGCCCTGATTGTCGAAAATGAAGCGAAGATCCTTGGTCAGTTCCAGCGCCCACTTGTTGTTAAATGCTCCGATGATCACTGCCGGAGACCGCCTCAATTCGGCAAAGGTCAAGGCGTTGCCAAAATGCAGGCTCGCCTGCTTCTGGTGCGTCGCCAACCAGCCATAAATGGATGCAACTGCCTCCGCTGAGCCAATTCCGATGAACTGGTTGGGCACTGGGACTATGTCGCTACCGCGCAAGACAGTGTTGGGCGGCAGACGCAGCGGCTCGGTCAGAATCTGATAATGCGTTGCATTGTTCTGATTGATGGATTCGTGAAACTCTTTCGAAAAGCGATAAACCACCGGATGACCAACGCAGATCATCGTTTCGCCGGGACTGCTTAAGACTGGCCTCCAAAATTCGTCCAGAGCCTCCCTGGGCCTCGCGACCCAGGCTACGGCTGCGAGCAGCACAATCAGGGCTGCCACAAGCCATGGAACCCTCCTTGCATGCGAAACCGTGGTAACAGCTTCCGTTGATGCAGGCACAAAAATCGGCTCTGCCAAAACTGTTCGCGAAACAAACCGCGGAACATAAGAGCCTTTGGGCATTTCAATCTGGACGGCCGCGTCCTGAAGCTCTCCCGTATACAACCGCTCCAGCTTCTGCCTCAGCTCATAAGCCCGCTTGCGGACGGTGGAATCTTCCGTAATGGAATAGCCTTCCGCTTTGCCAAACACTTCAATACCGATTACGTACTCACTGATCTGGTTCACATCTCCATCAATCTCTTTTTCGCAGATGAACTGGAGGAATCGGCGCATTTGCTCAGAACGCTGAAGTGTTTCGCTGCCCATTGCCGCAGCAAGAGCCTGTTTTTTTTGTTCCGTTGAGACGTTTGTGGCCACGACGGGATGACCGGCTTGTTTCTCTTGTGATATCAACGTTTACGACCCCCGCACCGGACTGTCCGCCGACCGTCCTGGTTGTCAAATCGGACTTGTATGATCCGCAAACCAATGGTGCAGTAGAAGGATATCACACGCGCAGAAAGAATTGCGGTGGGAGTCGTTCACAACATCGTACGTTGACAAAGGGGAGCAGCAAATTGTCTTTGCTATCGAAGTTCACGTTAACTTTTTTCGCTCTGGGCATTAATTATGGCCAGATCTTCACCGCCGGATTGAGCGGCGTAGTTACAGATCCTAATGGGGGCGCCATTCCGGACGCGTCCATCACGCTGAAGAACTCAGCGAATGGGGAGGCGCGCAGTACCAAGTCCTCCAATGATGGGCGCTACGTCTTCTCACAGATTTCGCCCGGCTCGTATGAACTGGCAGTGGAGGCCAAGGGCTTCCGCAAGTCATTAGCAACCAATGTTGTGCTGGCGGCCAGCCAGGTTGGCGAATTCAACGTCAAAATGGCGGTCGGCGATGTCACGCAATCGGTCGACGTCACAGCCGCAGGGGCTGTGATCGATACGCAAACGGCGAACAAGTCGGTGACGCTGGACACGAATCAGGTTCTGAACCTGCCAGTGAACGCACGCGACCCGCTGGTTTTGGTGCACGCAACCGCTGGAGTGATCGCAATCCGTACGGGAGTATCCGGCGCGACAACCGATCAAAATCATAATCGCTTCGCCCTCAACGGCGGCCGCGACGAATCCTCAGCCATCTTGATTGACGGCGTTCCTGGAACAGCGGTCGATTGGGGCGGCGCGCTCGCGATGCCATCCGTCGACGCGGTACAAGAAGTACAAGTGATGCGAAACACGTTTGACGCCCAGTACGGCAAGACCGACGGCGGCGTAGTCAGCCTTGTGACGAAAAGCGGCTCGAATAGCTTCCATGGATCCTTGTTCGAATTCCTGCGCAACGATCACCTCGACGCCAACAGCTGGACCAACAACCGTTCCAATGTGGCCAAGACGACGTTTCAACGCAATCAGTACGGCGGATCGGCCGGCGGCCCAATCTGGAAAAGCAAGAAACTCTTCTTCTATGGCGCCTACGAGGCTTTGCGCCAGGGCGCGCCGAACGTGAACGTTTCCAGCGTGCCGACCGCATTGCAGCGCTCGGGTGATTTCTCGCAGACCTTCAACTCAACGGGCGTTCAGGCACTGATCTACGATCCGTCCACCACACGGACCGCCAGCGGCGGCTTCATCCGCGATCCCTTCCCCGGCAACAAGATTCCATCGAACCGCTTTGACCCGATCGCGACAAAGGTCATCTCGCTCTACCCGAATCCGACGTCGGCCGGTGACAATTTCACCAACGCGCGCAACTTCGCGTTGGGCGGCAAGAGCGTTTCCAACAACGACCGCATGGATGTGCGCGTGGACTGGGCCAAAAGCGAAAAGTACACCTTCTTTGCCCGCGTCACCAAGGCGTGGCAGAAAGACATTGTGCCCACGTTCTTCGGCAACGGAGCAGACACCAACTTCGGCGGTATGAACCCGCGCCATCAGGTAGTGGTGGGCAACACATTCGTGCCAAACCCGACATTGGTTATCAACGTCCTGGTTGGCACTGGCCGCTGGCGCGAAGTGCAGCTTTCGCCCAGCCAGGGCCGCGACGGCACGCAGATCGGCTTCCCCGCCGCGCTGGTGAATCAGTTCTCCGCGCTGACCTTACCTCAATTCAACCTGAGCAACTTTGCTTCTATCTCCAATCCTCGTTACCTGGATGACCCGCGTATCACCAGCAACCTGCAGGTGAACGCCACAAAAGAACTCCACTCGCATAGCATCAAATTCGGCTTTGCGATGGACGCCGGCCAGATCAATCCGACGGATGTGAATTCGCCGTCCTTCAGCTTTACGCGCGGCCTGACCTCTGGCCCCAACGCAACAGTGGATAGCACAGTGACCGGCAACGCGCTGGCATCGCTGCTGCTCGGAACTGGATCAGGCGGTTCAGCGCCAACCAACGTGCGATTGGCGCTGACGCAGAAATACTATGCGTTTTATGTGCAGGACACCTGGCGCGTGAACCGGCGGCTGACGCTCAATTACGGCTTGCGCTACGAAGTACAACTGCCGCGCACCGAGCGCTACAATCGCTTCAACTACTTCGATTACAACGCAGTCAATCCGCTTTCGAGCAAAACTGGCTTGACCCTGAAGGGCGGCTTGGCGTTCGATGGCAAGGACCAACGCGGACTGTGGGATACAGACTATAAGAACTTGGCGCCCCGCATCGGCACCGCCTACAAGATTACCGACAAGCTTGTGGTGCGGTCGGGCGTTGGCATCTATTATCCTCCGACGGTAGCCGTAAGCAATGGCACCACGGACGGCTTTTCAACAACCACGGCATGGGTTTCCACACAGGGCGGCGGCGGCATCGTTCCAGCCAATCTGCTGAGCAACCCGTTCCCGCAAGGCTTGAATCAGCCAGTTGGCAATTCGCAAGGCTTGCTGACATTGGTTGGCAACGGCATTAACGCGTTCCAGCGGTTGCATCCTTCGGGACACGTTCTCAGCTACAGCATGGACTTCCAGTACGAGTTGTCCAAGAGCGCGATCATCGAAATCGGCTACTCCGGCACGCAGGGACGCAAGCTGCTGTTCGGAAACTCGCCGAATCTGAATCAACTGGACCCGAAGTATCTGAGCATGGGCTCGACCCTGAATGACCAGGTTCCGAACCCGTTCCTGGGTCTCATCTCCAGCGGCAACCTGGCCGGGGCAACCATTCCTCGCTACCAACTGCTGAAGCCTTATCCTCAGTTCACCAACGTGACACTTTCCGGCGATACTCCGGGCGCGAGTTCAAGCTTCAACGCCCTGAACATCAAATACAATCAGCGGTTCTCTTCGGGCCTCACGGCGTTGGTGACCTACCAGTGGTCAAAGGCCATCGACAACACCTCGGAAACGCAGGCGTGGGAGATCGGCGACGTGATGCGCAATGCCTACGACCTTTCGAGCGATCGTTCCGTTAGCGGACACGATCTGCCTCGCAGCTTCGTGGCGACGCTGGTTTACGAGTTGCCCGTGGGCAAGGGCAAGAAGTTCGGCGGCAACATGAGTAAGGTGGTTGACGCAGCAGTGGGCGGATGGCAGCTTTCGACGGTGACACGAATGAACAGCGGCCTTCCGCTGCAGTTGTCGGCCAGCAATACACTCTCAGTCTATGGCTTCAACGTCCTTCGCCCCAATATCGCGAACCTGACCAATTTGAACGTCAGCAACCAGGGCCCGGATGCCTGGTTTAATACTTCGGCGGTTACCGCGCCTGCGCCCTTCACCATGGGGAATGCGCCACGCTGGATTCCGAATCTGCGTTACGGATCGCTACGTCAGGCCGATCTCTCCATTCAGAAGAACTTCAAATACGGAGAGTGGCTAAAAGCACAATTCCGTGCGGAAATGTTTAATCTGACAAACTCCGTACAGTTCGGCAGGGCGAGTACAACCGTGGGCGCTTCTGACTTCGGACGTGTCACTGGCTACGCGCCAGGGGCGGGTCCAAGAAACATTCAGCTCGGTTTACGCTTCGACTTCTAGCGTTTTGTCTAGATAAGCCCCGGCCTTAACTGGCCGGGGCTTTTTTATTGGATGTCACGCAACATTTGCAGAATGCGCGTTGAGAGGGGATTGAATTTCAAGCCTTCCCGCAGCGTGCTTTTCGCAGCCTCTCCATCGCCCCCCCGAAATTGTGCAACGGCTAGATTCAAACGCCCGGCCTCCATGGCAGGGCTGAGTTTCAGCGCACTCTTCCACAATGCAATGCTTTCTTCGATCTTGCCTTCAGCTGCCCGGCACGCACCAAGATTCACGATCACTGCAGGCGTCGGATCGAGGCTATGGACACGTTCGTAAATGGCGCAGGCCTGTTTATCGCGGCCCATGCGGTCATACAACTGGGCGAGCTTCGCCGCGGCCTTCGTGTCATCCTCCGGCACTTTCGTCAACAGTTCCAGGGCGCGCAGTCCCCACGCGCGGTTGTTGTCGCGAATGGCGATCGTCGCATAGGCCAGGCCAAGATCCCGATCGCTTCCGGCGAAGCCTTCGAATGGCGTCAACTCCAAATTGGCCGGCAGGCTTGCCTGCGCCACGGTCTTCTTTGCAATCGAGTGCTGCGTCAACGCCGCGTGAGCAACAGTAGCCGCCTGCTGCTTCGGCATATGGCAGGCAGTGCAATCACCGCCCACAGCCGCCTTGCAGGACTTTTCCTCATGACACTGCAAACACTTCTTGCGGTAGTGCGCGGGGCGCTCTTGCACCGGGACTGTGCGGTGCGCGTCATGGCATGATCCGCACCATAGTTTGCCGTTGCTCTGACGCGCGCAAGCGCTCCGGCTCAATTGCTCCGCATGTCCATTTACCGTGGCCTCTCGATCCACTCCGGCAAGCACAAAAACCACCACCGAGTCAGACAAAAGGCCGCCGGGCTTGTAGCCTGCGTGCTTACCCGCCCGGGCGATCTCCACAGCGCCTGGCAAATGGCACTGCGCACAGACACTATCGCGCTGGCCGCCAGGTAACTTAGCCGGATTGACGATCGATCTCGCGCCGGAGGCCTTGCCACCCTTCATAATCCGGACATGTTCATCGCCGGCTCCATGGCAGCCCTCACAACCGATGCCGCCTTCCTGAAATGGCTCCGCCGCATAGCCGTTGGTTGTACCGGCAATTGTTTGAACACCTGTGGCATGGCACTTCAGGCAGGCCGGTTCCACCTCGCGAATGAGATTGATCTGCGGATTTCTCTCATAACCCGGCGACAATGCCCATTTTTGCGGCGCACTGTAATAGGACACTGGCGCCTGAAACAAAAAGCCTTCGATGGCCGTCGCATAGCTGCGGCCAACCAGGCCTGCGCCCAGGAAGTAATCCAGCGATCGCCGCCCCTTCAAATCGCCCTCACGAAACGCATACTCCACATGGCCATTCTTCAAAGCAACATCCAGAGATCCTCCACCCGTCAGGGAAACGGAAGCGGCAGTGAAGCGTTCGCGAAAAAGGCCGGTTCCAGTGGCGCCGCTGGAAAGCGCCATAGGCGTTGCCGCATACGATCGCGCTATCGCGGCATGACAACTGACACACACTTTGCTGCCGGCGCCAAGGCTCCCGGCCGCGAAGAGCATCGCGCAAATGGCCCATTTGGAAAGTCGAGCACGCATCGGTAACATAGCAATTGTACGGTATACTCGTCCCATGCGAAGAAATACATTTCTATTGCACGCCGTTTTCGCGTCCCTGTTGTTCGTCCTGCCCGCGACCGCGTCGGCCGCTCCCAACTTCACAGGCAACTGGAAGATCAATGCATCGAAGACCGACGTCGGCCCGCTGCCGGTGCCGGAAAAGTACGAACAGAAAATCGAACATAAAGATCCCTCACTGAAGTACACCATCAATCAGGCAAACCAGATGGGAGAGTTCAGCTCCGATCATGTCTACACCACCGACGGCGCGGAGTGCAAAAACAAGCTCCGAGGCAACGAACTGAAAAGCAAAGTAACGTGGGACGGAGACAAGCTGAAGTTTGAAACCAAGATGGAGTACCAGGGTGCCGAGGTCACTTTTCTAGATAAGTGGTCGCTTTCCGCCGACGGCAAAGTACTCACCATTGAGCGCCACATCGCTTCGCCACAAGGCGAAATCGACGTGAAGTACGTTCTCGACAAGCAGCCTTAAGGCAATCAACCCTTGCGCAAACCCGTTACGATCTGCCACACTCAAAACTTCATGAATGGCCGTCAGTTTATAGCCCCAGTAGTGCTGTGCCTGTTCACACCGCTTCTATTTCCGCAAACGCAAAGCTCCACTGAGAAGTTTCAGTACCGCGTAGAATGGCGCCTCATCCAGGCGGGAACCGCCAAAGTGGCGTTTTCAGGGCCATCTGGGCACGAATCGCAGGCCGATGTGCAACTGTTCTCTTCCGGCCTGGTGTCGAAACTTTTTAAGGTGAACGATATCTACCGCGCCAACATGGCCGACGGCTTCTGCGTCACATCGACGCGCATCGACGCCGAAGAAGGCCGCCGCCATCGCGTTACCGACATCAAATTCGACCGCACGGTCAAGCGCGCGTTCTACTCGGAACGTGACGTTGCCAAGAACGCCGTCGTGGTTACGAAAGAAATAGACACGCCAGATTGCGTCCACGAAGTGATGGGCGCAATGCTGAAGATCCGCAGCATGAAGATGGAGCCCGGCACTTCCATCCAGATGCCAATCAGCGACGGCAAGAAATCGGTGGTAGCGAAAGTAGAAGCGCAGGAACGGGAAGAGATCACAACGCCTGCCGGCAAGTTCAAAGCGATGCGCTATGAGGCCTATCTGTTCAATAGCGTTCTCTACCAGCGCAGCGGCCGACTGTTCGTCTGGATCACCGAAGACGCAAAGCGCACACCGGTGCAGATTCGAGTTCGCCTGCCTATTGCCATAGGAACCATCAGCCTGATACTTGAAAAAGAGGAGCACTAATGCAACGCTTCATCATCTTCTTCTTTGCGATATCCCTCTCGTTCGGACAACAGTTCAACACCACCGATGCAGCAGCCTTCTATAAGCGCATGCTGGAACTGATGGAGTCTACATCTATAGCCGTGCCCGACCTTGGGCGCGCTGCCGCGCCGGTCATTGAGAATGCCAAACAGACCAAGAAATTGATGGATCGCGCTTCAGGGCAGCCAAGTCCGATGGCCTATGCTTTTCTCTCGCAATTGCGCGCTTACCTGGCACTCTCGGACACGATGCCGCGTCCGTTTCCCTTCCCCGAAGAGGCGGCCAGGCAATTCGCCGCGTTGCGTGACGGCGCTGCCCGGCTCGATGCGCATATGCGCGCGTTGCTCGAAGCACAAACCACGCAATTGCGCGGTTCTGACCGCGACAATACGCGCCGTTACGCTGACGCCAATTCCAAGCTTGCGCCGCCAGCACCCGGCAAACAGCGTGTGGTTTTTTATGGTGACTCGATTACAGATTCCTGGCGTCTCAATGAATATTACCCGGATCGTGATTTTGTCAATCGTGGCATCAGCGGACAGATTACTGGCGAAATGCTGGGGCGCATGCAGGCCGATGTGATCAAGTTGAAACCGGCGGCCATGATTTTGCTTGCCGGCACCAATGACATTGCACGAGGCGTCCAGTTGGAAACGATTCAGAACAACCTGACGATGATCGCCGACCTTGCCCAGTTGCACCAGATCAAGCTGATTCTTGCCAGCGTGCTTCCTGTCAGCGATTATCACAAGGCGGAGAATCCGCGTTATGAGATGACTACCACGCGCCCGCCCGCAACCATCAAGGCGTTGAACACGTGGATGATGGCCTTTGTGAAACAGCGCGGACTGACTTACTGTAACTACTACGATGCCTTACGCGATGGGGCGGAGTTCCTGCGCGCGGACCTGGCCGACGATGGTCTGCATCCGAATTCCGCAGGGTACCGGTTGATGGCGCCCATTGCCTTGGCTGCCATCGATAGCGTGGTGAAGCCGCCGCCCGCGCCAGTAGCCCCTGCGCCGCAGCAACAGAGGAAGAAACGCTTCGTATTCTAGCCTATTTCGATTCCAGTGAGATAGAAGTAGCAATCACACCGCGTTCGCCCGGCAGCACATGGTCCACGGTGAACTCAACCACAGCGCCAGCGCCGGCGATGGTCACTTCCCGCTCATAGACTTGATCGCCGGCACTAGTGATTCGCAGCGGTGCCAGTGCCAAGCTGCCAACCTTCGCGGTTACCGTTACGTCATGCAGCTTTTCAATTGTCTCCGGCGTTACAGTGAACGCGAACTTGAGCCTGGCGGCCTTGCCATGCGCAGCGGGGTTCTTCAGCGTGGCGGCGAACACGCCCTTTGTCCAACGCTTGTGGCTGTCATCGGCGGCGTGAAAGCCTTTGGTCAACTGCCCCTCGGCTGCCGTGGTGTCCATCTTCAGCGAACTGGCCAGCGATTCAAGCGGCTCCATACTCCACGCCCAATCCGTATCACCGGCATTCAAAGGCTTGCCCGTGTTGTAGCCTAAGTCGCGAAGTAGCGAGAACAGCGCATCGGGCGTGGTCTTCATGTTCTCCAATTGTCGTGCGACCACCTCGATAACAATCTTTGGATGAAAGCGGCGCAGTGTTTCCGACGCGCCGTGCAAAGCGATCACCTCGGCCCCTTCGATATCCATCTTGATAGCGTCAACGCGCTGCAGGTTTAACTCTCGCACAACATCGTCGATCGGACGCCCTCGCACGGAGTATTCCTTCGGCGCCTGTTCAAACGTGATGTCGGCGTTGTCCTTGGCCAAAGACGAAGCGCCAGAGTTCATCGCCGGGGAGGCGAAGAGAGTCAAGGTCTGCTCTTTGTCGGTGCAGGCAATGGGCGCTACTGTTACGTTGGCGAGTTCATTGACGCGAACATTCTCGCGTAGTGTGAGCAGCGTTTCCGGGTTCGGCTCAAATGAGACGACGCGGCCCGTAGGGCCAACCTGCCTGGCGCCGATCATCGAGAAGTAGCCGATGTGCGCGCCGACATCGAGCAGCACGGCTCCCTCAGGCAATCGCGCTTTCAACGCGTCCCAAACTTCGGGCTGCCAATCGCCACCACGGAGAATGTTCACCGATACCAGATCGCGTGGATCGAGCAAGAGCTTTACGCCGGGCTGAACCTGAATCACGGCAGGGGCGAGAAAGCCCATGCGGACCAGCCTGGGAGTCGCTTGTTCAAGGGTTCGCTTGCCGGTCTCCCACGGCCAATGGTCAACCCAATACTGCTCGGCTTGAAAGTAACGGGCGACGCTTCCGTTCCTGTCAACGTGCGCATAGCACCAGAACAACGCAATCATGGCCACCAACAGGAGCGGCAGGGCAATCAGGATACGGAGAAGGCTCCGCTTACGTGGCATGTTCAATTATGCACACAACCGGGACTGCAAAATTAGCTATTGACATACTGCCCGTCTAATACTAATCTCTTAGTATGAAGAGCAAGAAACCCGTGCTCGCCGGGCAGGAACTGGAAATCATGAAGGTGGTGTGGCGGCTGGAACAGGCCACCGTGCGCGACGTTTATGAGGACATGCTGAAGCATCGCAAGATCGCCTACACCACGGTGATGACGATGATGAAGATCCTCGAAACCAAGGGCTATTTGAAGAAGTCGGACAAAGACCGCGCGTTCGTCTACCGCCCGGCCAAGCCGCAACAGCAAGTGATCAGTGGCATGGTGAAAGAGTTTATCAACCGCGTGTTCAATGGTTCGGCCGAGCCGCTGCTGCTGCACCTGGTGGAAGAGAAGGGCCTCTCCACGGATGAGGTTGAAGAGATCCGGAGGCTGTTGAACAAGGAGTGCAAATGACGCTCGAACTACTGCTGCGCAACCTGGGAATGTACTGCGCGCAGATCGCTGTGCTGATCGGCGCGGCGAGCCTGTTACTGTGGCTGACGCGGGTGGAATCGCCCCGCGCGCTACTCACCTTCCGTCATGGCCTGCTGGCGATCTGCTTGATGCTGCCATTGCTGCAGACGTGGCATGTGCCGGTGTTGGAAGGCACGGTTGAGATCTCGCAATCGGCGGTTGTACCTGTCGCGACACCAGTGCCAACCGCCCTCCATATTCCATGGTTGACCATGCTGGCCGTTGTGCTGGCGGGCGGCGGGATGATCCGCTTGTTATGGCTCGCAACAGGTATCGTGCGATTGTCCAGGTATCGGCGTCGCGCCAGGGCTTTTGATGCTGGGACATGGATCTTCCTTTCAGACGACGTTAACGGGCCGGTCACGTTTGGCTGGCTAAAGCCGGTGATTCTGCTGCCTTCGACCTTTCCTGCTTTACCGGAAGAGATGCGCGAGGCGATCATTCGGCATGAACTCGCGCACGTGGAACGGCATGACTGGCTGTTCACCCTTGGCGAGGAAATTGTCCGAAGCCTGCTGTGGTTTCACCCTGCCATCTGGTGGCTGTTGGCGCAGATTCATCTGGCTCGGGAGCAGGCGGTAGACCAATCAGTAGTTGCGCAAACGAAATCCCGCGAGCAGTACGTGGAAGCACTGCTTGCAATGGCGGGAGTGGCGGCAGAGCAGTTCGCCACACCTGCACCACTGTTCTTGAAGAAGCGCCAACTCGCAAGGCGGGTGGCCCTGTTAGTGAAGGAGAATCGAATGTCAAAGAACCGGGTCGTTATGACGCTCGCGGCAGCGGCCGCGATGTTGGTACCAGGCGCACGCTTCGGGATGCTGCTGTTCCCGTTGGAAGCACCGGCGCAAGAAGTGAAGCGCGGCGGAGAAAACCTGCTGCATCGTGCACCGATTGAATATCCGGTGAGCGCGCTTGAGAACAAGATCGAAGGCACCGTGGTGGTTGAGGCGCGACTGGATGCGAAAGGCGTTGTGCGCGACGCGCGCGTGATCAGCGGGCCGGACGAGTTGCGCGCGGCGGCGTTGAAGAGTGTGCTGGACTGGCACTATTCCACGGAGAAAGGCACGCCTCCGCTGGTGGAAGTGGCGATTGATTTCAAACTGCCGAAGGCTCGCCCCACAGACCCTGTGGCGCCTGCCGCAGCAGGCTCTTTGAAAGCGATCAGCATGGTAAAAGTACCAGAGGAGTTGAAGGAGAAGATTCTTGGAAAGATCGGCTTGCGTGTCGGCGATCCTGTACCTACCGATGCTCATGCCCGGATCAAAGCGGCAATCGAAAGCGTTGACGAACATCTTCGGGCTACGATTTTCGGCAAGGATGGAATCGTGATCATGGTGAACATGACATCGCCCACCACGGTCCCTGCCACCGCCAGCACATCCGCACCACAGGTAATTCGGGTGGGTGGCAATGTACAGCAAGTGAACCTGATTTCAAAGATAGCGCCGGTTTATCCGCAAATGGCAAAATTGGCGAAGGTTCAAGGCGTGGTCCGAATGAAAGTCATTATTGCCAAGGATGGCACAGTGAAGAATCTCGAACTGGAATCTGGTCATCCGCTACTGGTGGAAACGGCCATGGAAGCGGTCAGGCAATGGGTGTACCGGCCTACCCTGCTCAACGGGAATCCTGTAGAAGTGCAGACCACCGTGGATGTGAATTTTACTCTGTCAGACTCCCCCGCTCCACCGCCCGCTCAGCCATAATGAAGGAGTGGCAACACTCGAATTTGAGCAGGCAAGGGCCTGCGTAATAGAACGCGTCGGGCCGCTTGGAACCGTGGAAACTATTCCACTGGAACAGGCGGCCGGACGCGTTCTTGCTTCTGACGTTCTGTATGACCGCGACTATCCAACGGCCGACCGCTCCGTGCGCGATGGTTTTGCCGTGCGCAGCACGGACCTGCCGGGCAGCTTTGAGGTAATCGGTGAAGTACGCGCAGGCGGCCTCTTCAACGGCGAGGTGGGCGCGGAGCAAGCAGTCGAAATCATGACCGGGGCAACCGTGCCGCGTGGCGCGGACCAGATTGTGATGGTGGAACACACCACGGTTGATGCGGGCCGCATGATTACGGAGCGACCCGGCAAAGCGCAAGAGTTCATCAATCCTCGCGGAATCGAGGCCAAGGCCGGCACCGTCGCTGCGAAGGCCGGGCAACGGATTACGTACGCGACCGTGGCGCAATTGGCTACGGTAGGGGCGGCCAAAGTGAATGTGTTCGTCAAACCGCGAGTAGCGATTCTGGCCACGGGCGACGAGGTGATCCCAGTCGAGGCTACTCCGCAGGATTTCGAGATCCGCAATTCGAACTCCTACTCGGTAGCGGCGCAGGTGGCACGGGCGGGCGGCGAGCCCGTTATTCTACCCGTCGCGAAAGACACGCTGGAATCCACACGGCAGATGATTGAACAGGGCTTGCAATGCGACCTCCTACTTTTGACTGGCGGCGTTTCGGCGGGCAAGTACGATCTGGTAGAAACCGTACTGGCCGAATTTGGCGCGGAATTTTTCTTTGACCGCGTACGCATCCAACCAGGGCAACCGCTAGTCTTCGGACGCGCTCGCGATACGTTTTTCTTCGGACTGCCAGGCAACCCCGGCTCAACCATGGTCACCTTCGAACTGTTCGCACGGGCCGCGGTTGAATTACTGGGCGGCCAGTCGGAATCAAGGCTGCTGCTGGCTGAGGCCAAACTGACCAACGGCTTCCACGTGAAACCGGGGCTGACGAGATTCCTCCCGGCGATGCTTAACCCGGACGGGCGAACCGTAACGCACATGCCATGGCAAGGTTCAAGCGACATTCCAGCCATTGCACGCGCCAACGCGTTCCTCATCACGCGGCCTGAACAAGAGAACTTTCAAGCAGGCGACCCGATCCAGGTATTGATCCAGTGAGCAAAAAACTTTCCCATTACGACAAACAAGGCAACGCCCGCATGGTGGACGTTTCGGCCAAGCAAGACACGAAACGCACGGCGCGAGCGCACGCCTTCGTGAAGATCAGCGCGGCCGTGCTGAAGAAACTGCCCGATAATCCGAAGGGCAATCCGCTGGAGGTTGCGCGAATCGCCGGCATCATGGCGTCGAAGCGGACATCGGAACTGATTCCGATGTGCCACCCGCTCGCGTTGACTCACGCCGATGTCGAAGTGAAAATCGAAGCGAAGGGCGTGCGCATTCACTCCACGGCTTCGACTACCGGACCGACCGGTGTGGAGATGGAGGCGCTGACCGCTGCGGCGGTTGCCGCGCTCACTGTCTACGACATGACGAAGGCGCTCGACAAGCGAATCGAGATCCAGGACGTCTACCTGCTGGAGAAAACCGGCGGCAAGAGCGGAGACTTCAAGAGATGATGCAGGCCGCCGTTGTGACGATTAGCGACACCTGTTACGCAAAATCACAGCTCGATGCATCGGGACCGGCCGTGAGCGCACGGTTGCAGGAGAAAGGCTGGTCAGTTGCGCTGCACGAAGTTCTGCCTGACGAAATGACGATGATTGCTGACCGCCTGCGGACACTCGCCGACAGCGGCGAGGTTGACGCCATCTTCACGACGGGCGGCACGGGCATCGCAAAGCGCGATGTAACGCCCGAAGCAGTGCGCAAAGTGATTGAGAAAGAGCTGCCAGGTTTCGGCGAGCAGATGCGCGCCAAAGGCCTGCAACATACGCCTTTGGCATCGCTTTCGCGGTCGATTGCAGGCACTCGCGGCAAGGCGCTGATTGTGGCCTTGCCGGGATCGCCGAAAGGCGCGGTGGAGTCTTTGGATGCTATTGTGGATCTGGTTCCTCACGTGCTTCGGATTTTACGTGGAGAAACTGCACACGCGGCGACCTATAGGCGCCCGTAACGCCGGGTGGACCGCAAACGTCAGATAATAGGGTATACATGCGATTCTTTATTTCATTGCTGTGCACGGCTGCTTTGATTTCGGCGCAGGAGGATACGGGGCTTAAGATTACCACCACGGTCAACACGGTGATCGCGCCAACAACCGTAACCAACAAAGATGGCACGTATGCGACGCAATTGAAGCCGCATCAGTTCAAGCTTTACGACAACAACAAAGAGCAGGACATAAAAGTGGATTTGGCATACCAGCCAGTTTCGCTTGTGGTAGTGATTCAATGCGACTCTTCCATGATCGATGTGTTGCCTAAATTGAAGGGCCTGGGTTCGATATTGGAAGGCCAGGTTTTAGGCGACAAAGGCGCGGCTGCAGTGATTGCGTATGATCACCGCATCCGGGTGGTACAGGACTGGACCAACGACAGCAAACCGATCAACGAAGCCATCGCCAAGATCAAGCCTGGCAGCACATCTCATGCGATGGTTGACGCGGTTACCCAGGCGTCGCGCATGTTGGACCACAGGCCAAAGGATTCGCGGAGAGTCGTGCTGCTGATTGGCGAGAACCAGGATAAAGGCAGCGAGGGCCGCGTTCGAGAAGCGTTGACTGCACTGCAATTCGCCAACGTCAGCTATTACGCGGTCAACGTGAGCCGGTTATTGAAGGCGCTGACGAAGACCGCTCCGGCTCCGCGGCCCGACCCAATTCCTTCAACGGCTCGGCACGGCCCGAATGGCTCCGCGCTGGATCCGACCTCAGTCGCACAGTATACCGGCATCAATAACGGCAACGTGATCCCTGTGTTCGTAGAGATCTTCAAACAGGTGAAGGCGATATTCATCGACAACCCGACGGAAGTCTTCGCGAACTACACTGGCGGCCGCCAATACAGCTTTGTTACGCAAGGCGCATTGGAACGAGCTGTGCTCGATATGGGCGAAGAGCTACATACGCAGTACCTGCTGAGTTACAACCCGAATAACAAACTGGAAGGCGGCTTCCATGACATCCGGGTAGAAGTGGACCGGGCTGGCCTAGACGTCCGCACGAGACCTGGGTACTGGATGGCCGGCAAGCCGGATTAAGTTCAGCAGCCCGGCCTACTGTTATAGAATACCTTCGTGTCCCATCTGCTGGTATTCATGTCCGCGATGATAAGCAACTGCTTTGCGCAAGACTCCGCCCAAGCGGAGTTTTTCGAGAAACAGGTGCGCCCGATTCTGGCGGAAAACTGCGTAAAGTGCCATGGCGAGAAGGCGGCCTTTGCGGGGTTGCGACTGGATCTGCGCGCTGAAGCCTCTGCCGTGATTGTGGCCGGGCATGCCGCGCAAAGTAAGTTGATTCGTGCTGTTCGCGGCGAGTTGCCGAAGCGGATGCCTCCAGGCGGCAAGCTGACGGATGCGCAGGTGGCGACGTTGGCAAAGTGGATCGATGCTGGCGCGGCGTGGCCTGCGGAAGCGGGCAAGACTCCGGCCGGCAGCTTCGATCTGGCGAAGCGCAAGAGCGAGCATTGGGCGTGGCAGGCTGTTCGCAACGTTGTGCCACCCGCTGTCATAGACGCTAAGTGGCCGCTGCAACCGATAGACAAGTTCATCCTCGCTGGACTGGAGAAGCGCGGATTGAAGCCAGCCGAGGCAGCAACGCGCATGGCTTGGTTAAGGCGGGTTTCATTCGATCTTACGGGGTTGCCGCCGACTCCGGAAGAAGCGGCGGAGTTTGCCGCAGGCAGCGCTGACGCCGACTACGATCAGGCCGTTGACAGGCTGCTGAGTTCCCCCCGATTGGGCGAGCGGTTCGCGCGAAAGTGGATGGACCTGGTGCGCTACACGGAGACGCACGGCAGCGAAGGCGATCCGAACATTCCTTTTGCGTGGCGGTATCGAGACTATCTGATTCGTGCCTTCAATGATGATGTTCCGTACGATCAATTTGTGCGCGAACAGATTGCCGGCGACCTGCTGGCGAAGCCGCGCATTAATGCCAAGGAGACTCTCAACGAGTCCGTCATCGGGCCGGCGCAGTTCCGTATGGTGGAGCATGGGTTTCAACCGGTGGATCCGTGGGAAGACCGTGTGAAGTTCACGGACAATCAGGTGGACGTTCTGTCCAAAACATTTCAAGGCCTGACTGTTTCTTGTGCGCGATGCCACAACCACAAGTTCGATGCGATCAGCCAGAAGGATTTCTACGCGCTGTTCGGCATTCTGGCGAGCGGGCGGCCGACGCAGCGAGCCATCGATGCGCCGGAGTTTCTGAATCGCAATAAAGAGAAACTGACGGAGTTGAAGGCGAAGATCAAAGCCGGCCTGGCGGCGGCATGGCTGGCGGCCGCCGACGGCGCGGCAAAGCGACTGGCAGCGGACAATCCGTGGCTTACGGCGGGCGCGGACTATGCAACAGCGGCTGCATACTGGCGCAATGAATCGGTAGCGCGGCGGGCGTTCAACGCGAAGAACTTTACCGAGGCCTGGGACGTTTCGCAAGACGGCTTCGCAGGATGGGTGCGGCATGGCACGGGCATGACGGCGAAGGCCTCTTCGGCGGGGGAATTCGCGATTGAATTCGAAGGCAACAAAGTAACGGGCGGGATCTATCCGGCGGGCGTGTATTCACATTTGATTTCACGTAAACATAACGGCGTGGTGTCCTCGCCTCGGTTCAAAATTGAGACGGATTCCATCAGCCTGCACATGGCTGGCAACCTGGCGTACGCACAGTTGGTGATTGAGAACTACGCTGTGAACCGGGGCGGCATCTACAACCAGTTTGCGCAGATAAAAGACGAGCGCATGGGATGGCTGCGTTGGGACACTACCTTCTGGAAGGGCTTCACCGGCTACATTGAATTCGCAACGTTGGAGGACATGACCAATCCGCAGGCGAAGCCGGAGAAGTTCGATGGGCGTTCGTGGTTCGGAGCGCAGCGAGTGGTGTTCCATAATAACGCGCTGGTGCCGAAAGAAGACGTGACGGCAGCGCTGGCGATGTTCGCAGGTGGACCTGGATCGGAAGCGTCGACGATTCGCGCAGCGGTGACGGCGTGGCGAGATGGAGGCATAACAGAGGAGCAGACGGCACTGCTGGACTATCTGGTACGACGGGATTTTCTTCCGAACTCAATGGGCGGGCTGGCCGCAGTAAAGCCGATTGTGGATGAGTTCAGGAAGTTAGAAAAAGACGTGCCGGTGGCGCGGCGTGCTCCGGGGTTGTTGGAAGAGGGCGGCAAGGATCAGCCGCTGTTGGTTCGCGGATCTTTGAAGTCACCGGGCGAGCCCGCGGTGCGATGCTATTTGACGGCGCTGGGCAGTACGGCATACGCGGACCCTGCGACGATGCGGCTGCGAGTGGCGGAAGAGATTGCGTCGCCGCAAAATCCGCTGACGGCGCGGGTGATGGTGAACCGGTTGTGGCAGGCGATGTTCCGCCGCGGCATTGTGAAGACGGTGGATAACTTCGGCAAGTTGGGTGATGCGCCGTCGAATCCGGAGTTGCTTGACTGGCTGGCGGGACGGTTTGTAGAAGATGGTTGGTCAATCAAGAAGACGCTGCGCATGCTGGCCACGTCGCGTGCGTATCGCATGGCCGCGTCGGGCGCTGAACCGAACGAGGCGTGGCAGCACATGCCGCTGCGGCGATTGGAAGCCGAAGAGATTCGCGATGCAATGCTGGCTGTGAGCGGACAATTGGATCTGAAAATGTTTGGGCCGTCGGTGACCACCTATTACTCGCACGATGTTGGCAAGACCAAGGGCGATAAGCCAAAGGGGCCGATGGATGGGGCAGGCCGGCGCAGCGTGTATCTGGAGACGCGGCGCAATGCGGCCAATCCGCTGCTGGAGGTGTTCGATGAGCCAAGGCCTGCAAGCACGCGTGGGCAGCGCGATGTGACGAATGTGCCCGCGCAGTCGCTGGCGTTGATGAACAGTCCGTTCGTAATTGAGCAGGCTGCGAAGTGGGCCAAGCGCGGCGATGACGTGGAGCAGATGTTCCTTCGTGCGCTGGGGCGACGGCCGACGGCGGCTGAGAAGGATGCGGCGTTATCGTATGTTTCCGGCGCGAGCATGGAGAGTCTGGCGCAGGCCATCTTCAACATGAAGGAGTTTCTATATGTACGGTAGGCGGCCTGTGGCGATGACGCGGCGCGACGCGTTGCGTGCGGCGGCGATGGGGTTCGGCAACCTTGCGCTGCAAGGCTTGATGGCGGCTGAGACCGGCCTGCATCACAAGGCGAAAGTGGATCACGTGATCTTCTGCTTCATGTCGGGCGGGGTGTCGCACATCGATTCGTTCGACCCCAAGCCGCGTTTGAAGAAAGAGGCTGGGCAGCCGATGCCGATGCCGGTTGACCGCACCATGTTCAACGACAATAGCACGATTATGCCCTGCCCTTGGGAGTTCCAGAACTACGGCAAGAGCGGCATTCCGGTGAGCTCGATTTTTCCGCACATGGGCGGTTGCGTGGACGACCTGGCGGTGATCCGGTCGATGACTGTGAAATTCATGGAGCATGCGCAGGCGAACTTCTACTTTCATTCCGGGCAGCCATTCACGGGCTTTCCGACGATGGGAGCGTGGACGACCTATGGGCTTGGCAGTCCGTCAAAGAATCTTCCAGGCTTCGTTGTGTTGGGCAGCGGCGAGATTCCGTTGGGGGGCATCAACGTCTATGGCAATGGATTTTTGCCGGCGGTACATCAGGGTTCGTTCCTGTATCCGGACCGCAAAGAGCCGCTCGAAAATGTGAGCCCGAAGGAGAGCGACACGACGCAGAAGCAGCGGCTTCAATTTGTGGATAAGTTTGACCGTGAGTTTCTGGCTGCCTCAGTGCAGGATGCGCAGGTGGAGGCGGCGATCCGCAATTACGAAACGGCGTATCGCATGCAGTCGTCGGTGCCCGAATTGACGGACCTTTCCGGCGAGAGTGAGGCCACGAAGAAGTTGTATGCGATCGATTCGACGACCGAGTCGACTGCGGCGTACGGGCGGCAGTGCCTGTTGGCGCGGCGTTTAGTCGAGCGGGGCGTACGGTTCATTGAACTGACGCACGTTGCGCCTAAGGGTCTGGGCGGCGGGAATTCGTGGGATCAACATGGGGATTTGAAGGGCGGACATGCGAAGAATGCGTTCACTGTGGATCAGCCGATTGCGGGATTGATTAAGGATCTGAAGGCGCGCGGATTGTTTGAGCGTACACTGATTCTATGGTCGGGCGAATTTGGACGCGCGCCGTTTGCACAGGGCAAAGACGGGCGCGACCATAATCCCTCGGGGTTCAGCCTGTGGCTGGCGGGCGGTGGAGTGAAAGGTGGGACGATCTTCGGCGCAACGGACGAGTATGGGTATCGCACGATTGAAAACCCGTTAACGATTCACGATCTGCATGCAACCATTCTGCATCTGTTAGGTGTGGATCACACTCGACTGCGATTCCGCTTTGGCGGCCGCGATTTCCGCTTGACGGATGTGGCGGGCGAGGTGATTCGGGGCGTGCTGGCATAAAACATTATGGCCACGGATGTGCACGGATTGACACGGATAAAACCAACCAGTAAGGGGACGGATTTGAGACTGGCTTTCGTATTTTTATTGATTGTCCTTTGCGGGTGCGCGAAGAAGGTCGAAACTTCGCAGGACGCGCTGGATCAAAAGTTCCAGCAGATGATGAATGGCGTCTCCCTTGTCGGCCGGTCGTCGCGGACGAATAGCGATAAGATCAGCGGCGAAGAGAAGTATGTGATCGAAGGCGTGTCGAAACTTGCCGGCGACACGTGGCTGTTCCGCGCGCGGTTTCAATATGGCGGCAAGGACATTCCGATCCCCGTGCCGGTGACCATCAAATGGGCCGGCGACACGCCGGTGATTACGCTGACCGACGTTACAATTCCCGGCATGGGATCGTGGACGGCGCGTGTGGTGCTGTATCGCGATCAATACGCCGGAACGTGGGGCGGAGCCAAGGGTGGCGGGCAGATGTTCGGCAAGATTGTGCGGAACCAATAACATCCTTGACAATAGCCCTCCCGTAGCAACATCATGATTGGGTACTCTCACGAATGTGACCCATGACTAACCGTCGCATGTTTCTCAAATCCGGCATCGCCGGCGCCACACTGCTGGGATTCTCCATCGAAAAAGCGCAGGCAGAAGCGCGCAATTTGAAGATCAGCCGCACGACGGAAACACGCTCCACTTGTCCATACTGCTCGGTAAGTTGCGGCGTGATCATCCACACGGAAGGCGACAAGGCGCGCAACGCCAAGCCTATCGTGGTGCATGTGGAAGGCGACCCTGATCATCCCATCAACCAAGGCTCGCTGTGCCCGAAGGGAATCACGCTGAAGGACAACATTGTGAATGAGCGGCGGCTCACCAAGGTGATGTATCGTGCGCCGGGCGCGGCGGAGTTCGTGGAAAAAGATTGGGATTTCGCTATCGACCGCATCGCGCATCTGGTGAAAGATACGCGCGACCGCACTCTGCGTGAAAAGGACGATAAGGGCCGCACCATAAACGCCCTGACATCGCTCGCGGTCATTGGCGGGTGCACCGACAACAACGAAAACAATTACCTGATGGTGAAGGCGTTTCGCGCCGGGCTTGACGTGGTTCCTATAGAACAGCAGGCCAGGCTTTGACACGGCCCCACGGTGGCCAGTTTGGCCCCGACGTTTGGACGCGGTTCGATGACCAATGGCTGGAACGATATCGCCAATGCGGATGTCATTCTAGCGATGGGTGGCAATCCGGCGGAGAATCATCCGGTGGGCTTCCGCTGGGTGATGGAGGCGCGGCGCAATCGTAACGCAAAGCTCATCGCAATTGATCCGCGTTTCACGCGCACTGCAGCGGTGGCCGACCTGCACGTGCAGATCCGCGTGGGCAGCGACATTGCGTTTCTCGGCGGACTGATCCACTACGCGCTTTCGAAGAATCGCATTCAGGAAGATTACGTCCGCAACTATACGAATGCGCCGTTCCTGATCAAAGAAGGCTATCACTTCAATGAAGAGGACGGCCTGTTTTCGGGCTGGAACGCTGAGAAGAAGTCGTACGACCGGTCGAGCTGGAATTACGAACTGGATGCGCAGGGCATGGCGAAGGTGGACATGACCATGCAGGACCCGCGCTGTGTGCATCAGTTGATGAAGAAGTTCTATTCACGCTATACGCCTGCGGCGGTTTCGAACATTACGGGTTGTTCGGCGGATGAGTTCGAAAGAGCGGCGGAATTGATCACGTCGACTTACGAGGCTGACAAGGCTGGAACGATTATGTATGCGCTGGGCTGGACGCACCACAGCTACAGCGTGCAGCTGATTCACTGTGCTGCGATGCTGCAATTATTGCTCGGCAACATTGGAGTGGCGGGCGGCGGCATGAATGCGTTGCGCGGCCATGCAAATATTCAGGGCGGCACGGATTGCGGCGTGGCATATCACAACCTGCCGGGATATATCGCCATTCAGAAGGCCGAACATGAGTCGCTGAAAGGCTTCATCGATGCGGTGACGCCCAAGGCGCTGCGGCCGAATTCGATGAATTTCTGGAGCAACACCGACAAATTCGTTGTCAGCAATCTGAAGGCATACTATGGCGCCAAGGCGACAAAGGAGAACGAGTTTGGTTACCAGTGGCATCCGAAGCTGCCGCAGATGGCGAGCGGGGGATATGAGAACTGGAGCTGGTCCTACGTCTTCGATGCTATGTCGCAAGGTAAAGTGGAAGGCCTGATCGACTTCGGTATGAACCCCGTTTCCAATGGGCCGCATTCGAAGAAGGCGCTGGACGGCCTGTCGCAGTTGAAGTATCTGGTGGTTGCCGAAAACTTCAAGACCGAGACGTCTGAGTTCTTCCGCCAGGACATTCTTTCGTTGATCGAAAAGAAGCCGGCGGATGTGCAGACGGAAGTGTTCCTGCTGCCTGCGGCCAACTTCGCGGAGAAAGACGGATCGTTCACCAACTCAGGCCGCTGGATTCAATGGAAGTGGAAAGCAGTGGATCCGCCGGGCGACGCCAAGCCGGACCAGGAGATTATCGCGCGGATATTTTTGAAGGTGCGCGAGCTGTATCAGAAAGACGGCGGCAAGGTACCGCAGCCGGTGCTGAATCTGAACTGGTGGTACACAAATCCAGCGCGGCCATCGATGGATGAGGTGTGCAAAGAGATCAACGGGTGGACGCTGGCCGATCAGAAAGACGATAAAGGCAACGTGGTATTGAAGGCTGGTTCGCAACTCGGGAAGTTTCTCGATGCGAAGGCCGATGGCAGTACGCTCACCGGAAACTGGCTGTACATCGGAATGTACACTGAGGCCGGGAATCTGACGCAACGACGCATTAACACTGACCCGTCAGGGATGGGCCGCTACTCGAATTGGGCCTTCAACTGGCCGGCCAACCGGCGCATCCTGTACAATCGCGCATCGGCCGATCTGGATGGAAGACCGTACGATCCGAAGCGGCCTACACTCGCGTGGGCTGGCGACAAATGGATCGGAGACGTGCCGGATTATAAGGCCGATTCGCCGCCTGACAAAGGCATGGGGCCGTTCATCATGCTGCCGGAGGGCGTGGCACGCTTGTTTGTCACCGGGCAGTTCGCCGATGGGCCGTTCCCGGAATTTTACGAGCCGATCGAAGCGCCAGTGCCCAACGCATTGCATCCTAGAACCAATTCAAATCCAGCGGTGAAACAGTTCAAGAGTAAGTACGATGTGTTGGGCGAGGCGAAGGATTATCCGATCGTCTGCACCACGTACCGGCTTACAGAGCACTTCCATTACTGGACGAAGAACAATACCTTCAACTCAGAGATCCAGCCGGAATTCTTTATTGAAATCCCGGTGGAACTGGCAGCCGAGAAAGGGATTGCCAATGCCGAAATGGTGCGCGTGTCATCGGCGCGCGGCAGCATCGAGGGCAAAGCGATGGTCACCAAGCGCATCAAACCGATGACGGTGAGCGGCAAGAAGGTGTATCAGATCGGCTTCCCGATTCACTGGGGCTTCCTGGGCGCGGGCAAGAATCAGAAGGGCGCACTGGCCAATCTGTTGACCTCGGCCAGCCTGGACCCGAACTCATTCACCCCGGAATACAAGGCTTTTCTTGTGAAACTGGAGAAGATCTGACATGACCTCGCACACCCTGGAATTGAAACGATCTTCTGCTTCCACCGGCCCCAACCCGGGCATTCGCCAAAGCGAAACCGTTGCCAAGTTGATTGATACCTCCACGTGCATCGGGTGCAAAGCTTGCGAAGTAGCGTGCCAGGAATGGAACGACCTACGGCCCGAAATCACGACGCAGATCGGCAGCTATCAAACAATGCCCGACATGGCGCCGAGCTTCTGGAATCTGATCCGCTTCAATGAACTGGAAAAGGATTCGAAGCCGCTGTGGCTGATGCGCAAGGACCAGTGCATGCATTGCGACGACCCTGGTTGCCTTGCGGCGTGCCCTGCTCCGGGCGCGATTGTGCAGTATTCGAATGGCATCGTCGACTTCCAGCAGGACCAGTGCATCGGCTGCGGCTACTGCATGACAGGCTGCCCATTCAACGTTCCGAAGCTCAGCGCCAAGACGAAAAAGGTCTATAAGTGCACGCTGTGCGTTGACCGCGTTACGCAGGGTCTGGAACCGGCCTGCATCAAAGCCTGCCCCACGGGATGTCTGCAGTTCGGATCTAAGACGCAGATGCTGGAAGTGGCGAAGAAGCGCGTAAATCAGCTCAAGTCGAACGGGTTCGAACACGCCATGGTCTATGATCCGCAAGGCGTGGGCGGCACCGGTGTGGTTACGGTTCTAGCGCATGGGGACCGGTTGGCGGATTACAGCTTGCCGGAGAATCCAACCATCCCTATGGCCGTTACGGCATGGAAGTACCCGCTGAAGTGGATTGGGAATCTGGGCATCGTTGGCGGGTTGTTGATCGCGGCATTTCATTACTTGAGCTACGGACCCAAGGTCCACACGGCGCCGGAAGGAGACGGCAAATGATCGAGCGGTACAAGCTGGCGGAGCGGCTGATGCATTGGGTCGCGGCATTCACCTACCTCTATCTGCTCGCCACCGGACTTGCGTTCTATTCGCCGCATTTCTATTGGCTGGCGCAGGTGCTGGGTGGCGGGCCTACTTCGCGCTTTTGGCATCCCATGATCGGGCTTGTGTTCGTTGGCACTGTCGTATGGATGTGGACGCAGTGGAAGGCAGATATGGCGATGACCGCGGCTGATGCGGAGTGGCAGAAGGCGATCAAGTATTACGTTACGCATGAGGACGACAAGGTTCCGCCATCGGGCAAGTACAACGCCGGGCAAAAACAATTCTTCTGGATCATGTTTTTTGCAAGCATCGCCCTACTAGGTTCAGGCATGGTGCTTTGGTTCACGGATTCGGTGACGTGGAGCTTGCGCTGGCTGCGCTATGCGAGCATCCTGCTACATGTGTTGGGATTCCTGGCCAGCGTTGCGGCATTCATTGTCCATGTGTATATGGGCGTGTTCGTGATTCCGGGCGGATTGCGGGCGATTACATCGAGCCATGTTCCAAAGGAGTGGGTTGCCGAACACCATCCGTTGTGGCTGGCGGAAGTAGAAAAGAAATAGGTGCCGCCTAAGTATGCATTGCGAGCCGCTGCACTGGCGGAAAAGTATCCGGCTTCGGCTGAAATTCTGAACTTCTACGCGCGTCTGGCGCGTTTTGTAGAGGGTGTTCCAGAATGGGCGCGCGTCGTTGAATGGGCGAAATCGAACGCCAATCCTGAACTCGCCGCAACCCTCGAACAAGAGGACAATCCATTCGCGCGGGCATTCGCACTCTCGCAAGCCAGGCACGAACCGAAGGTCACCGAACCATGGCCAAACTTCTGCGCATGTTGCGGAGCCGCGCCGGGCGCAGCCGTATTGCGACCTGAGGCCGATGGATCGCGCCGCTCACTGGTCTGTTCACGCTGCGGGCACGAGTGGTTGTATCAGCGAATACTGTGCACGCAGTGCCAGGAACAACGGTTCGAAGAGCTTCCCGTCTACATCGCTGAAGAGTTCCCGCATCTGCGCGTGGAGTGCTGCGCAACCTGCAAACACTACCTGATCGCGGCCGATCTAGTGAAGGAACCGGAAGCGGTTCCCTTGGTGGAAGACATTGCGGCGCTACCACTGCACCTCTGGGCTACCGGCCAGGGCTACTCCAAGGCCGCGCTGAACATCTTCGGCTATTGAACGTTGGCCTTTTGATAGTTTGGATACGGCGGACGTTTCGGCATCACCACTGGGTTCTTCTTCAATTCAGACATCACCAGTTCCACTGCTTTTTCCAGTTGCGGATCTTTGCCGGCGCGGACGAGTTCAGGGTCGTGCTCCACTTCCACGTCGGGGAGGATGCCTATATTTTCCGCATCCCACTTTGAGTTGGGACCCCAGATTCCGGAACCAGGAGCGGTTACCATGCCGCCGTCCATCAGGAACGGGGCGCCAGCACGGCCGACCAAACCACCCCAAGTGCGTTTGCCAACCAGTTTGCCGATTCCGCCGCGGCGGAAATAGTTCGGCATCGCATCTCCGCCCGAACCGGCGAATTCATTGATGATCATTACCTTGGGCCCGAAGATTGCGCCTTGCGGCTGCACTTCGTCCTCGCCATCGCGCGTTGCGGCGGCGCTCATACGCTTGCGTCCGAGGATCTCAATGATGTCGGTTGCGAGCAGACCACCGCCGTTGAAGCGCTCGTCGATGATAGCCGCCTCTTTACCGACCTGCGCGTAAAAGTAGCGAGTGAAATAAGTCAGGCCGCCGAAGGCTGTGTCGGGCATGTAGACATAAGCCACGCGGCCGTTGGTCATCTGGTCGACCTTACGGCGGTTCTCTTCAATCCATGCCAGATTTCGCAAGCGGGCTTCAGTGGCGACAGGGATCACGGTGACTTCGCGCGAGTTTGAGCCGTCTGCATTTGGCCCAACTTTCAGCAGCGTGTGTTTACCGGCCAAGCCTTCGAAAAAGCTATAAACATTGTCTGGGGATCGAAGGTCTCGACCGTTCACGCCAATGAGATACTCACCTTCACGGACGTCGATGCCAGGCTGCGTCAAAGGCGCTTTCACATCGGGGTTCCAGTTTTCTCCATCATAGATTTTGGCGAATCTGTAGCGGCCGTTTTCGATTTTGTAATCGCAGCCGAGCAGGCCGGTGGGGACCGTTTTTACTTCCGGAGTATCGCCGCCAACTACGTTGAGGTGGCCGACTGTAATCTCGCTCATCATGTCCGCGAATAAGTAGTTCAGATCGCGGCGCGACATGATTCCAGGCAGATACTTTTCGTACTTCTTGCTGAAGTCGCTGACGTTCACACCGTGCAGATTCGGATCGTAGAAGAGCTCGCGCTGAATGCGCCAGGCGTCGCGATACATTTCATTCCATTCAGCACGCGGATCGCTGTGGACTTCGATCATCTCGGTCTTCAGAATGCCACCTGTTCCGGGTGGCGGTGCGGGCATGGGCGGGGAGGCGCTCGCGGTCATGGGGCGGATGGACTGAATCGACCAGCGCCCCAGTTGCGAAGTTAACGCTTTTTCTCCGTTGGCGGAGATCTCAAAAGTGCGCACTCCGCTCGCCACCACGTCTGCCTTGCGCTGTTTCAGGTCATAGCGATGGACGGTCAAACCGGACGGATTGCCGGGCGAGGCCTGACCGTTTTCGAGCGCAAAGAGCGTACCACCCTTGCCTGATTGCAGGCCTGAGTAACGGCGCGCAGGCATGGGCATTGCGAGGATGCGCTGGCCGATGCGGTCGAAGTCGATCTTCACTTCCGCGACCTTCGGCTCGACGGGCTTGGCCGGATCGGGCTTGGGGGCGTCAGGCTTTTTTTCGGCTACTTTCTCTTCGTCGCTTTCGGGCGAGAAGGGGGACACCTCCGTCTTCGTCAACACAGCCAGATAGATGCTGCGGACCTGCGATTTTCCGATGCTGAGGACATCGGGCTCAAGCGTCGGGCCTACATCGGTACTGGCGGTGAAGTAGAGAAACTTTCCGTCTTTGTCGAAGCTGGCGTAGCGGGCGTCACTTAGTCCGTCTGTAAGTTGCGTGCTTTTATTATCGGCGAGGGAGTAGACAAAGATTGCGCCGAGGTAGTTGGGCAGGTGCTTGGTAAATGCGATCCATCTGCTATCGGGCGTCCAGACCGGGTTCCGATTGTTTGCGTCAATCTGAAAGCGGTCCTTGTCGATTTTGACTGGCTTCTTGTCTTTAATATCGACATACCAGAGGTTGAGATGGGCGTCTTCGTATAGGATCTTCTTACTATCGGGTGACCATTGGGGGCGCATGTAAAAGGTGGGCCGATCTTCCAACTTGATCTTCTGCGCGTCTCCTTTGCCCGACGCATCCTTGACATGCAGTTCGTACTCGCCGGATTCATCCGAAAAATAGGCGATCCATTTTCCATCGGGTGACCAGGCGGGGTCGCGCTCCATGAAGCCGGGCGTTTCGGTTAGATTTCGCGGGTCGCCTTTTTCCGCAGGCACGGTTATGATTTCTCCCCGCGCTTCGAATACGGCGCGGGCACCGGTTGGCGAGATATGCGCGCTGCGCAGACGCGAGCTGACGTTCACGAATTTTGGCCTGACTTCCGACATATCACCGGCAATGGTGATGTTCACTGGCGAGAGTTTTCCGGTCTTCAAATCGTAGAGGTGGATTTGACCGAACTGTTCAATAACAATCGCACCTGGCCCTGCGGTGGCCGACTTGAAGTCCATGCCCTTGTTCTCAATCGCCCGGCTGACCTTCTTCGATTTCGTGTCGTAGGAATACAACGTTACCTTACCGTCGCGATCGCTCAGGAAATACACTTTGTCGCCAACCCACATGGGGCAGAAATCGTTGGAGTCCTGGCGGGGAATCTTTTCTATTTTACTCGTGGCGAGACTGGCGAGCCAGATTGCCGTTGCGCGGCCGCCGCGATAGCGCTTCCAGGCAGTGAAGGCGCGGGAAGTGGGGACATAGGCGATGCGCTGGCCATCAGGCGAATAGCTACCTTCGTAGCCGATCGGCAGAGGCAGCGGCTCTTCCATGCCGCCGTCCAGGCCTGCGGAGAATAACTTGGCGAAGCGCGAGTAGCTGTTTCTTGTGGATGTGAAAAGAACTCGCTTGCCGTCAGGCGTCCAGCCGCGCACGGCATCGGCATCCGGGTGCCAGGTGAGGCGTTTGGGCACGCCGCCTTCCGCTGGAATGACGAAGGCATCGGTGTTTCCGTCGTACTGCCCATCGAAGGCAACCCACTTGCCGTCGGGCGAGAAGTAGGGGTCGGACTCAACGCCGGCTCCGGCGGTCAACCGCTTCGCTTCGCCACCCGTGCGCGGCACGCTCCACAGGTCGCCGGCAAAGACGAATACAATTTGCGTGGCGCTGAGGGTGGGCTGCTGGGGAAGTAAGATTGGGCTGTCAGCGAAAGAGGAGGATACCAGCGCAAGGAGGCAGATCAGTGGTCGATACATGTAACTACTCCGTGGGTTTGATTATAGCAAGTTCGGGTGGTTTGCTATTATCCATTCTTCTACAAGAGTCCGCAGCAATTCCGCCAGTTCCCGCATCTCATGCGCTTCTGTTTCTGAAATCATGTCGGCCCTTTCGTAATCACTGATGTTGCGCTTCTTACGGCAGAAATCGAATTGCTGAATGAGCGCCGGGGCAAGGGCAACGGTGTATTCCAGGGAATGGATCACTCGATGATGGTGATTGCTGCGCTCAGCAACATATCCTGCCGCTGATAGAGCAGCCGCTGAGAGTTGCAGTTCCGCATTGTAGGCGATATTGAACTGCCAATCAGGAATCAGGCCGGGAGTTTGACACGCACTCAAATCCCTATCCGCGATGGCGAACAGGTCGGCGATCTCCTGCCGGCTTGTCTTGTGAGACTTCACCCATCCGAATTTGAGCCAGTCTTGCAAGCTCATTGTCGTCGCCAATCAGAAATATCCTTGGGCCATTGATCACCGATGTTAGAAAATGATGGCCTTGTGTAAGTTTACGACAAAACTCGTGGGTACGATAGACAGTCGGGTTGAGCTCTCTTCCCAGTTCTCTCTGGGCCTCAGATAAGGCCGAGACTACCTCTCGCAGGGAAATCTTTTCTCCGACAACCATGATGTCAATATCGCTATCGGCGGTCTCATTACCTGCAGCCATTGATCCGTAGATGAACGCCAGTTGAACTACTTGATCGAGGGTTGCAAGGCGGCTCTTGAGAACATTCGCAAGACCAAATGTCTTGCGGATAAGTCCACGCAACTCTTCGTAAATTGGGGATTGGCGGTTGGCTTGAAAATAGGTTTGCCGGCCCTCCATGGTTCGGATCAGGATCCCGGCGGCAACCAGTTGTTCCAGTTCCCGCTGCACGGTGCCAGAGCCCAGGTTCACAGCGCGAATGATCTGCCGCTGATAAAAGCGCTGCTCAGCATGGCCGAATAGCAGGCCCAAGACAGTTTGCCGGGTTGCACCGAAAAGTGCCGCTCCCACACTGCTGGCAAGATTTTGATTGACTGAACCCATTTCGGGTACAATAGTACCCCCTTTGAGTACGAGTGTCAAGATGGCCAGCCAGCGCTCTCACTGCGCCTTCAATGGATCCGCCGGCAAAGTCCAGCCGAGTTTTTCGCCTTTGTTCTGCTCTTTCAACCACACCAGCAAAGGCTGAAAGTATTCCACCATGGCGCTGGCGTCGGCTTTCTCTTCGCCGGTCATGGCTTTCAACGCCTCGGGCCAGGGCTTGGACTGGCCGAGTTCGAGCATCGCCTTCAGCTTCGAGCCGGCCTCTTTCGAATCGAAAAACGAACAGCGGTTGAGCGGGCCTGTATAACCGGAGGCCTTGCACATGGCGCGGTAGAACTGGAACTGATAGATTCGCGCCAGGAAGTAGCGGGCGTAAGGCGTGTTGGCCGGGATGTGATACTTGGCGCCCGGATCGAAGTCCGCATCGGTGCGGTCAACGGGCGGCGCGACGCCCTGGTATTGTTCGCGCAGTCGCCACCATGCCTTGTTGTAACCTTCGGGCTTTACTTCGCCAGAGAAAACTTCCCAACGCCACTTATCCACTAACAAGCCGAAGGGCAGAAACGCAATCTTATCCATGGCTGTGCGCAGCAGCAGCGGCAGGTCGGCCGAGGGCGGCGGCACGGTTTTGATAAGGCCGATCTTCTTCAGATACTCAGGAGTGATGGAGAGGGCGAGGGCGTCGCCGATGGCTTCGTGAAAGCCGTCGTTAGCGCCGCCGCGGAACAGAACCGGTTGTTTGCGATAGGCGAGATCGTAATAGATATGACCGAGTTCATGATGAACCGTGACGAAGTCATCAGATGCATTCTGAATGCACATTTTGAGGCGGACGTCCTGGTCCAGATCGATGGCCCACGCGCTGGCATGGCACACTACGTCGCGATCCGCCGGACGGGCCAGCAACGAACGTTGCCAGAACAGTTCGGGCAGTTTTTGGAAGCCAAGCGAGACGAAAAAGTTCTCGCCGAATTCGACGACTTGCCGCGGGGTGGATTTGCGAGCTTTGAGGATGTCACCTAAATTGTAGGTTGCGGGAGTAGCTGGCGGCGCTACCAAATCGTAAACGTTGCCCCATTCCTGGGCCCACATATTGCCCAGCATGTGGGCAGGTATCATGCCGTCTTTGCGCTGCGCGGCGGCGCCGTATTTGGCGATGAGCTTGCGCCGCGTGTAGGCGTGCAGTTCTTTGTAGAGCGGCTCCACTTGCTTCCACAGGCGCTCCAGGTCAGCGGAGAATTCCTCAGGCGTCATGTCATAACCGGCACGCCAGAGCGAGCCTGTATCAGTAAAGCCCAATTCACGCGCGCCCTGATTGGAGAGTTCCACGAAGCGGGAGTAGCTATCGCGCATGGGCGGGGCGATGGAATGCCAGCCAGCCCAGATTTCGGCCAGTTTCTTGGGGTCGCGCAGCTTTTCCATCTGCACGTCGAGCTCATCGATGCCTAAGCACTTCTCTTTCGGTCCGCCAGGGCAATACTTGCCTTTGCCGTAGGTGCCACCGAGTCCCGCGGCGACGACGGTGAGTTCTTCGCGCAGCTTTGCGTCTTTGGGGGCGGGCATCCCGAGAGATAGTTTGAGCAGGAGCAACTTTCGCGCAAGCTCCGGCGGCAACTTGAGCCCATCGAATTTTCGTGCCTCGATGATGAGTTCGGTGGTGCGGGCGATCAGCCTTTCGTTGGCTTGGGCGGCGATCGCTTCGGTGTCGGAATTGATGAAGTTTTCGAGCACCCATTCCGTGCGCTGACCATCTATATTGAGCTTCAGCAGGTCGGCTTCGGCGCGCTCCAGAAAGTTCATGACGTTGCCAATGGTGGGTGGTTGTGCCGAGGCGGGCAGGCAGAGGAATGCGAAGAGAAGCAAGCGAGTCATATGCTGGAATTTTAGCGCAGGTAGATAATAGAAGTGTGAAGCACTTACTACTTATCTTCTTTGTTCCGCTTATTCATGCGCAGGACTTGCGAAAAGTTGTCGTCGAACCCTCTTATCCGAAAGTGTGCACGTCACTCAGCGCCGAACTTACGGCTGCCGGAGAAACGCTGGCGCCGTCAGACGAAGCCAAGCTGGATACGAAGCGGATTCAGCAGGCGATGGACAAATGCCCGGCCGGGCAGGCGGTGGAGTTGAAGGCGAAGGGCGAGCGGAATGCGTTCCTTTCTGGGCCGCTTGAGTTGCGTGCCGGCGTTACGCTGCTTGTCTCGCGCGGCACCGTGCTGTTTGCATCGCGCGATCCGCGGGTTTACGACGTGGAACCCGGAGTCTGCGGCACCATCACCGAGCGCGGACGCGGATGTCGCCCGCTGATCAGTGGCAACGCCGTGACGGGCGCGGGCGTGATGGGCGAGGGCGTCATCGATGGGCGCGGAGGCTATCCGATACTTGGCCAGAAGATCACCTGGTGGGATCTGGCAGAGCAGGCGCGCAAGGGCGGCAATCAGAACAATCCGCGCATCATGGTGCTGAACCGCTGCGACAACTTCACGCTATATAAGATCCAGTTGAAGGATTCGCCGAACTTTCACGTGTCGTATTCCGGCGGTACCGGCTTCACGGCGTGGGGTGTGATCGTCAATTCGCCGGAACGGGCGCGTAACACCGATGGCATCGACCCGGGAAATTCAACCAACGTAACCATTACGAAATGTTTTATCAATACCGGCGATGACAATGTGGCGATCAAGGCCCCGAAAGGTGCGCCGACCACGCATATGACGATTTCCGACAATCACTTCTATTCCGGCCACGGCATGTCGATCGGCAGCAATACCGACGGCGGCGCAAGTGCGATCTGGGTGCGGAACCTTACCATCGACGGCGCGGACAACGGCCTGCGCATCAAGTCGAACGAGACTCGGGGCGGGCCGGTGACCGGGGTTGTGTACGAAGATGTCTGCATCCGCAACACGAAGCATCCGATTCTGATGGACTCCAACTACACGGCCAGCGTGGGAAAGGAGAAGGGCATGATTCCGAGCTTCACTGGAATTGTGCTGCGCAATGTGCATATCTCAGGTGGGGGCAAGATCAATCTGGATGGCGCCGATGCTGGGCACCGGCTGGGCATTCAGTTCGATGGCGTGTCACTCGACGCGGCGACTGCGAAGAGCTTACACGCGGTGCATGCTCAGATCAAGCTCGGGCCCGGTCCGACGAACCTAAAAGCGAGCGGCAAGGACGTGCAGGTTAGTGGCGAGGCGGGAACGCCGTCGAGCGGTGCCTGCGAGGCTCGATTCGTTCCCTTCCCCGTCGCCGTCAGCCAGAAGACGAAAAAGTAGTTACTTCGGGCGAGGAATAAAACGCAGCGCAGCCGAGTTCATACAGTAGCGCATGCCGGTGGGGCGTGGCCCATCGGGAAACACGTGGCCCAAATGCGCGCCGCATCGTGCGCATTCATTTTCCACGCGGCGCATACCGTAGGCGTAGTCTGACTTTTCGGTGATGTTTTCCTTGGCCAGCGGCTGGAAAAAGCTGGGCCAACCGGTGCCGGATTCAAACTTTGTCGACGAATCGAACAGCGCCGTATCGCAGCAGATGCAGCGGTAGATGCCGTCTTCATGATTGCCATAGAGCGCGCCGGTGAACGAACACTCGGTGCCGGCGGTGCGCGTAACACGGTACTCTTCAGGCGAAAGCTGGGCGCGCCATTCTGCGTCGGTCTTTTCGATCTTTTCCACTTCCACTTCGCCCAGGCGTTTGCCCGTATCGTCGAATGCAATGATCTTCATGCGTTGAACCTCACTCTGCAACCAGGGAACATTTTCTTCAACTTCTCCACCTTCGGGTCTGCGACGCCTACGATGTACCGGTTATGCCGATTGTTCACCGCGTAGTTCTGATGATACGCTTCCGCCGAGTAAAACTTGTCGAGCGCCGATAGCTCCGTAACGATGGGAGCGTGAAGCACGTTTGCCTGGTCGATCTGGCGTATATATGCCTCGGCGGTCTGTTTTTGTTCCTCACTGGTATAGAAAATCGCGCTGCGGTACTGCGGGCCAACGTCGTGCCCCTGGCGGTCACGCGTTGTCGGATCGTGGGCGACGCTGAAAAACACTTTGAGCAGTCCGCCAAAGGTGACCTTGGCCGCGTCGTAGGTGATTAGTATGGCTTCGGCGTGGCGCGTTGTTCCGCTGCAAACGATGTCGTAGCGGGCAAGCTCCTCGGTGTCACCGGCATAACCGGACATCACATCTTCAACGCCCTCCACCAGTTCAAAGACCGCTTCCGTGCACCAGAAGCAGCCTCCGGCGAAGACGGCGGTCTGTTGTCCGCTGGTGGGCGTTGTATCGAGTGCCGGATCGGGAAAAGTTGTCATTGTTTTATCCTTGAAAAGCCATGCTTGCAAAGCTGACCACACTGCCTTCATCGATATTCCATTGTTCGTAGCCCAGCACCTCGCCGCGTGCCTGGGGCTTGATCTTCAAAAATGTGTACAGGGGCGATGAGCCACACCACTTCAGGTCGTCGTGGTTTTCCTGCACCAGGCTCCAGAAACTGGCCGTGTCGCCGCTGACCACGGAAGCCAGGCGCCCGCGGTCGCGCTGTTCTACCTGCTGCATCAGGCCGCGGCCGGCAATGGCTTCAAACCCGTCGCTATAACGCTGGCCCATGTGCGCCATGTCGATACCTAGCACCCAGCAAAGCTTGTCGCCTTCGCGTGCTGCCATGTCGCCCATCACTCCGAGAAATCGTTTCACGTCTTCGTTATCTTCCGGCATGCCGCCGCGATAGATGCTGCGGGCATACGAACCGCAAAGTATCGGTAATACTTTGACGCTGCCGCCGAACAGATGTTGCAAAAACATCACCTGAAATTCGATGGAGTGCTCGATGGCGTGGCAGTAATCCTCCATTTTGATGGCTTTGGGCGCATTACTTTCCAGTTCGTCGATCAAGTCGAGCGCGGTGGTCGAGGTGCCGAAGGGCGTGGAGAAGGGCTTTCGCGTGAGGCCAAAGCGGTCGGGCTCGCCATAATGCGAAGTGCCGAGGATGACAAACGTGCGGTCCTTATCCAACTGCGATAGGGTTCTGTAGGCCGTGCGATAAGATTTCCAAGCCCCGTAGGGACTGGCGTGCGGGGCGGCGATAGCCGAGAGGCGGATCTTGTGATCGTCGCCTTCGCCCATGTATTCCGACATCTGGGCCTGGTCGAGCCCTTCGGCGTGTACGGCCACGCGCTCGGGCGATTCGGCGAAGCAGCGTTCGGCGGCCTCTTTCAGCTCCTCGTAAACCTCATCTTCGAAGAAGCCGGCCTGGCGGATGGTGGTGATCAGGTGTTCTTCGAGTTCACTTATCTGGAGGTCGCCGGTGGCGTTTACCAGCGCCTGGCGCAGGTCGAGCTCAGACTGTTCGCCATCGAAGCAGCCCAGCGCCTCTACCAGAACGGGCGGGATGATCAGCGTGGCGTCGGAATATTGAAGTGTGTCCCGGATCAATAGCCCCGGTCTTTCTTTGTAGGGGGAGGGCATGAAATCCAGATTCATCCGCAGGCGTGGCAGGGGCATCTCTTTCATGATAGCTTTTGTTTGAGACGACAGATGAAAACAGAAGAACCTGACTATTTGAAGAATCTCTGGTCCGAAAACCGGCAATTGCAGGGGGAGGCGTTTTTGGCGGTCATGGCCGAGGTACGGAACCCGGTGGATTGGGCGTACGACGTTTGGGATGAGGCGGTTGAGCAGTTGGGTCACAAGGACAACCACAACCGCGCCATCGCCGCGCAGCTGCTCTGCGGCTTGGCCAAGAGCGATCCCAAGAACCGGCTGAAAAGGGATTTCGCCCTGCTGTTTGCCGTCACCAGCGACGAGCGGTTTGTGACGGCCAGGCACTGCCTGCAAGCGTTGTGGAAGGTTGGAGTGGTGGGTAAGGGACAGCGCAAGATGTTGGTGACGGCGTTGGAGGACTGGTTCGTCCGTTGCACGGAGCACAAGAACTGCCCACTGATTCGCTACGACATTTGCGAAAGCTTGCGCAAAGTGTACGACGCCACCGGCGATGACACAATAAAGGACCTGGCACTGCGCCTGATTGCTACTGAGGTCGACGATAAGTATCGAAAAAAATACCTCACGTTATGGCTTACGAAAAGCAATCGCTGAGCTTACAGCTTGCGTGCGGTAAGCACCAGCTCAGGGCTATGCACCGTAAGGGTTAGGCCGCCGCCAGACTTGACAAATCGCACCTGAACCGCACTGGAGCCGGCCGGATGAAACACCTGTTCCCCCTTGTAGATGAGGCCGCGCGCATCCGTGCCTTTTCGCATAAAGCTGAGGCCCTTGCCGGCGAGGGCAATCTCAATGCGCTCGGTGGGGCCGCTGCCGAATTCGTAGCTGCCAACCAGCTCTTTCATCTCTTCAATAGAAATGGCAGGCCGCGGCGGCACCCCGGCATCTCCCAGTGATTCGAGGAACTCAAGCACGGGCTTTGCCGCAGCGCCTCCGTTTTTAGCGTGGTCAAGCAGGCTGATACTATGCGGACCGGAAATGCGTTGGATGCCGGGGCTGGCGGTAACCATCGCCTTAACCACCTCAACCTGGCCCAGCATGGTGGCGGAGAAGATCGTGGGCACTGCTCCCTTTGATATCAGGTACTCTGCAATCTCGCGATTGCCGACATGCGACGCCGCTCCCAAAGCCGATTCCCAATCGCCAAAGCCCCAATCCCAGGCGGCTTTGGAAAGAGACGGCTGCGCATCAACCAGTTCCTTGAGGCGGGCCATTTTGCCGTGCGACGCGCCGACAACTTCCCGCACCAGCGTGGGCGACTGCATTGGAAAATCCGCCGGGACAATGGATGTGGCCGGTGCGGCAAACATGGGTGAGGCCAGCGTTCCGGCGCCGAAAAAGAGTCTTCGCGTAAAAGGTGTGCTCATATCGACCGATTGTAGGGGCAGACCGCCAAAATGCGGTCATAGAAAAAGGTGAAGAGCTAAATATTTGACTTTTCATCTGGATGCGGGCAGAGGTGAGGCGGCACGAATGGCCTGTAAAAAGGATTTGGCGATGCGGGGGCCGACTTCCGACTGCACTTCGAGCGGATTTTCCAGCGTTGTAACCTGGGCAAACACCTTTACGTGGGTTTGCTCCGGCATATGAATTACATGGCAGAAAATTTTCGTCTTCGGTGGCAGCGACTGGATTTGTCCGAGGATGATATAGGAGACATCAAGAGACCTGGCTATCTCCGTCAGATCGCGCCCGGCGCGTGGCCCGCGCAGGATCGCCGCGTTTCCGATGATTGCAACGCTGCGCTGTCCTTGCGTCGTTAATTCACCCACTAGCGTATCGGTAAGTGTTTGTGCAAATTGATCGAGCTGCGGATTGTCCGTCTCATTGTCGAACTTCACCACTGCAATTTTAATCGGCGGAACGTGTCTGTACCGCCACCATCCAAGAGCCGCGCCCGCAAAGACTGCGGCCAGCCCCAGAGCCATTACGAGAGTCTTCCGCCGGCTTCCGGTGATGGAGAGAGACGGCAACACCTCCGCAGCCGCAACTGGCCTGTTATCCACGTGCTGCACAAGGGCTATAAACTGGTAGCCTTTCTTCGGGACGGTGCGGATAAAACGCGGCGATTCCGCCGAATCGTCGAGCGCGGCGCGGATCTGGGCAACGCAATAGTTCAGGCCGCGATCGAAATCAACAAAAGTACCGTCGCCCCACACGGCATGGCGCAAAGCTTCGCGTGAGATCAAGGAGTTTGGGGCGCCAAGCAGGGCCGCAAGCACCTGTGCGGGTTGGGCTTGCAGCGAGACCACAGTGCCATTTCGGCGCAACTCCTTGGTCTCCATGTCGAAAGTGAACGTGCCAAAGCGGGCAATGCTCATGCTCGAGTTCCTTTCATCGATTGACCCACGCTAAGCCAAACGAAGCCATCACTCATCGTATTGAATTTGTCCTTGCTGTGCAACGAAGTTTCCAGTTTCCGAAGTAGCCGGGTGAAAACCACGAGCAGCCGCAGGTAGGAACATCCGGCCCCAAAAACTATTTGTAAGAAAACCCACGTCCGTCCGATAAGACTATTGAGCAGGGTCCCCCTATGGCCGGCAAGGCAATGACACCGCGAACAAATCACGCAACCAGACAGACTCCGAAACTTCGGGCGACAGTCTTCTTAGCCCTGCTGTTTGTCTGGACAATAGGGTGCGCCAACACCCTCCGCGGTGCCAACCTGTTAACCGCTACGCCTGCGTCAGTCACACTTACTTGCAGCCTGGCAACGGGGCCTGGCACGCCGGCGACGATCATAGTGAAACCGGCCGCCACGCTGGCAGCGAAGGAAACGATTGCGGTAACTCTTGGCCCAGTGCCCGGAGGCATGGTTGTAACGGCTCCCAGCAGCGCCACGTTAACCGCCGCCAATCAGCAAGGCGGCATCACCTACCTAGTGAATATAGCGCCGAAATGCAGTGGCGCCGCGACTGGATCGACGGCGGTCAAATTCAATGCTGCAGGGGTTGCGGATATTTCCGTGCCGGTAACGACGACCGTGGTTACCCCGCCTAGTCCGCTGGTTATGACGCCTTCGAATGTGGTCGTCACGTGTGTGAAGATTGCGAGCTACAGCGCGGGTCCAGCACAGGGCCTGATTGTGACTTCGCATGCAACGGGTGGAACTCCGTTTATTGTGGATACGACAACGGTTCCCTCCTGGCTAAGTGTGACTCCGGCCAGCGGGGGCTTGGCCAATGCGGGTGGGGTTGCCTTGGCGTTTGTCGCAATACCGCCTTGCGGCAATTTTGCGGCGGGCAGCAGCAACTCGGCGTTGATCCATCTGCACAATCTGCCTGCGGCCGACCCATTGATTCCGGTTACGATTCTGGTGCTGGGTCCCTCCCCATTGACCGCTACCCCGGCCACTGCTGTTCTTGCCTACACGAAAGGCTCGGCAACACCAGCGGCCGTCGATATTGCGTTGAACGCGACGGCCACTCCCGCGCCAACGTTCACAGTGGATGCAAGCAGCCTGCCGTCGTGGCTTACGGTGGATGCGGCGTCTGGCGCTATACCCAAGACGATACACTTTTTGTCGACCAGCGTGGCTGATTCTCTGTCGCCTGGAGTCTACAACTCCGCTGTAAGAGTGCAGGTTGCCGGAGCTGCGGATTTGGCACTGCCGTTCTCGCTGAAGGTGGCTGGGGCACCTGCGGTGCTTTCGATTTCCGAAGGAGCCGCCCGGAATTTCACCTGGACGATGGGACAACCGCAGCCTTTGGCGATTGTGACGCTGACTTCGAACGATGCGTCGATCCCGTATGCAATCACGACGGCGGGCCAATTGGCGCCTGCCATCGCAAGTGGCGCAGCCAAGGGCGTAGCCACCAGCAGCGGGACGCCCATTCTGGTGACCTTCGACCAGGCGCCATTCCAGACTGCGCTGCCCGGCAGTGTGCTGACCGGTTCCATCACGGTCAGTTGGGGGACGCCAGCGGTGACGACTGTGGTGAATTTCAAGATCACAGTGCAAGCGGCAGGCGCTAACGTACGTGCGGTGAGTCCGCTCAACATTCCAACCGCTGCGGCAGGCCAGAAGTTTACGGTCGCGCTCAGTGGCTCCGGCTTCCTGGCCAGCATTGATCCAGCTCAACAGACAACCGTGGGGATCGTGGCAGGCGGTGCCATTGTTTCAAACGCAAATGCAAGCGCGACAGTGGTGAACGCATCGAATATCATCCTGGTCATTACGGTACCAGCAACAGCTGACCCGCTCTTGCCGTTCGCGCAAACGGGCACGGGCGGCACCGTTGTTCTTGGCGTCTGCAATCCTCAGGGGGCCAAGTGCACCACGCCAACTTCGACGGCGACTCTGACCATTGGTGCATATCCTGTGATTCAGTCTGTCACCAGTTCGTCGTCGTTCCTGCAGGTGACGCCGCCGACGGTCCCGATCGTCTCCCCATATGACATGATCAGCTTGTTCGGCATCAATTTTTGCGTCGCCGCAGGCAAGGGTTGCGGAACGGATACGCTGTACGGTGCGCCTGACCCTGTCACGCTGCGTTACCCTTTGGCGCTTACGCCCGACGCGGCGGGGGCAGGACAACGGATCCTTACGGTAAACTTCCAGTCGCATAGCAATCCGGCAGTGCCGATTGCAACTGCGCCGCTGCTGTTTGCCACTGACGGCCAGGTTAACCTGGTTGTGCCTGCCGAAGTGGCGGCATATGTTGGCAAAACCGTCGACATCGTGGTGAACTTTGGCGTCACTACCGGCGGCGCGCCGCGAGCGAGTGCACCATTTACGGTGAATGTGGCGGCCACCAACCCCGGCATCTTTGCAATAGGTGGCGACGGGCAGGGCGACGGCGCGATTCTTAGCCCGGACTGGTCATTGATCGGCAAGGGTAACGAGGCGGCGATGCGGCAAATGGCAGCCGATTCCGATGTTGTGCAGATTTATGTAACGGGTCTGGGCGTTCCCGATGGTACGGCCGACAATGGCAGCGCCGGCAAGGGTCTTTGGCCTTCAGACTGCTTAAGCGTTGCGAGCTTCCTGAGCGGTTTTAACAAGGCTACGGCAGGCACTTCAAACTCGATCAATGGTGCCCTGATTCTTGGCCGGGCGCTCAACGTGGGGCGGCTTGCGCCGTGCCTTGGCTCGATCGCGAATATTCCGACAGTCACCATTGGCGGTCAACCGGCAACGGTGGTCTATGCCGGATGGTCGCAGGATCTGGTGGCAGGTCAATATCAATTGAACGTGCGGCTGCCTGGCTTTGCTATGGGCACGTTCACGACAGTCGCGGGCGATACGCTGAGCGCACCGCTGACCAAGCCCGTGCAGTTGCCCGTTGTTGTTACCGCGCGTGGAAATGCCAGCCAGCAGGGCGTTTGGCTCTGGGGGGCGCCGCGGCTGAAAGTTACGGCGCCCCCAGTTGCCACGCTGGCAGGCACGGCAGGTGTGGCGTGGCCGTCCAAAGCCACCACGGTTGTTGCCGGCGGCGGGACACAACCCTACCAATATGCGGTTTCAAGCGGCGTTCTGCCGGCCGGTTTGAGCCTGAACGCGGCCACCGGTGTCATTTTCGGCACGCCGGCCGCCGATTCCGCCAGTAGTTATATCGTGACTGTTGCGGCGACCGATTCTGCAACAGTGCCACTTACTGGAAACGTAACACTTACCCTCAATATTGCGGCGCACTAACCGGTGCGCCTCTGCATTTCCCCCCTCTGACAAATAAAGCTTAAAACAGACTGTTTTGTCTTCAAATAAGCTTAATCTTTCAGAATCCCCGCCGATATGTTGATTATGCCCCCGAAGGAATTCACGGGCAATGAAGGAAAAAGGAATCAACAGATGTTTCGATCACACTTTTCAAAAATTCCACTTGCCGCCTGTGCTCTATTCGTCAGCTCGGGCGTAATGCACGCCGCGGCTGCAATTACTGCCAGCCCGACGTCGATCGTTTTAGCTTGCGACACTTTTCTGGGAGCGGCGGCCCCCGCCACCGTAACCATCAGCCAGACCGGCGGTTCAGGCCCCCTCACGGTGACGCCGACCTCATCCACGGGCGTCAATGGCCCCAACAGTCCACTCGTGTTGCCTGGCTCGGGAGCAGTTCCCAATGCGAGCTCAGCGCCGTTCCTGTTTAGTGCGGCAGCAGGCTGCAAAGGCATCACAAACACAACAACAGCCACTTTGACGTTCGCCGCCACTGGCGTCACGTCGGTAACAGTAGCCGTTACATTTACGGTGACCGCCACGGCATCGGCCCTGGCGCCCTCACCCAACCCGGTAACGATCAGCTGCACGAAGGCAGGCGCTGTTTACACACCTGGCTCGGCGCAAGCGGTAAACGTCACATCAGCGGCGAATGGCGGCACGCCCTTCACGGTTGACAACACGACGAATGCATTGCCCTCTTGGCTCACCATTACACCACTGACAGGAGGAACGGCTTCGGCAACGCCTGTTGCTCTCAGCGTAGTGGCAGCAGCCGGCTGCGGCGCGTTACCGGTTGGTAACACCAGCTTCACCGTGCACCTGCTGAATGCTCCAGCACCTGACAAACTACTGCCAGTAACCATTCAGATTGGGGCTGCGGCAACGTTGACGCCGAGCCCGACCAGCATCTCGCTCGCCTATACCAAAGGAAGCAGCATCTACAATAGCGCCACCTCAACTGTCACTGCTGGTTCGACTACCTTCTTCTCCGTTGACACCAGCACGTTGCCTGTTTGGCTGAATGTCACGCCGGGAAGTGGTAGCACCTCCCAGGTGTTGACCTTCGTACCAACGGCTGGCGCGGAAACGCTGGCGCTGGGAACCTACACTGCCAACATCAAATTGAAAGTCTCGGGCGCATTGGATACAGTGATTCCAGTGAAGCTTCAGGTCTCCAATCCTGCGGCGACACTATCTGTTGCCGAAGGCATCACCCGAACCATAAACTGGACGCTCGGTACGACAATCCCAACCCTGTTGATCACGCCGACATCGAGCGACTCGCCGATCTCTTACACCGTAACCACCGCGGGCACACTGAATCCGCAGGTGAACGTTACCAAGGGCCTGGCCTATAGCTTTGGCAGCCCGATCAGCGTTACCTTCCTGTCTTCCGTTTTCGGAGCTGCAGTTCCTGGCACCGACATCGTAGGCACGGTGGTCATCACTCCGTCTGGCGCATCGGCAATCACAGTCACGATTACCGTGCGCGTCAGGGCTCCGAACGCCACCATCAGCCTTCTTTCGCCAGCGGCTCTGCCAACAGCAACTACCGGATCATTCACGGTTGCAGTCGGCGGCACAGGCTTCGTGGTCAGCAGCGATCCTTTGTTTGCAACCAGAATCGGGGTGGTCAGCAATGGCCTCATCGTTCCTGACGGCAACATCACTGCGACAGTAGTCAATCCAACCAACATCCTGCTCACGATCACCGTTCCATCGAGCACGGATCCTTACCTGCCGTTCTCCGGCACTGGTGGCAGCGTCACAGTCGGCGTCTGCAACCCGCAGGGCTCCACCTGCTCAACGCCCACCGGCACATACGTTCTCGCCATCGGCGTCAATCCGATCATCCGCGCAGTCACCAGTGCATCGTCGTTCAGCCAGGCCTCTGCGCCTGCCCTGACCCCGGTTGCTCCATATGACCTGCTAAGCATCTTCGGAACCAACTTCTGCATTTCGGGCGGCACCGGCTGCTCCGGCGGAACACCTGTACTTTATGGCGTGACCGACCCGGTCGCACTCAAATACCTCTCCACGCTCTCGCCTGACGTTGCCGGCTCCACCGCGCGCAACGTGACGGTAACCTTCCAGCAGCACAGCTCACCGTTTACCGCAATTGCCAATGCCCCGCTGCTGTTTGCTACCAACACGCAGATCAACCTGGTGGTTCCAGACGCGGTGAAAGCATACATCGGCAGGACGGTGGACATTGTCGTCAGCTTCGGCTACGGCACTGGCACGACGATGCTCAAGAGCGCTCCCTACAACGTCACCATCGCTGTAACCAATCCTGGCGTATTCGCCATCGGCGGCTCCGGCCAAGGAAATGCCGCGGCTCTTCTCAGCCCAAGCAATACGTTGGTCGGCAGCACGAATCCGGCAGGCGCCGGTGCAGTTGCGACAACCGATTCGGATGTCGTTCAGCTCTATGTAACCGGCCTGGGCGTGCCCGATTCTCTCGACGCAACCGCCTATTGGGGCACGCAGTGCATGGCTGTCGCCAGCTACTTCGCAGCGGTCAATTCGAACACTGGCGTGACGCCTGCCCTCACCTCCGACGACGGTTTGGTGCTGCAGAGCGCACTGTTCCCCTCCGCCACTACCGCACCTTGCATTAAAGACACCTCCGCCAACGTTCCCACCGCAACCATCGGCGGCATCAGCGCAACGGTTCTTTATGCTGGTTGGGTACCCGATTCAATCGCAGGGTTGTATCAGATCAACGTCCGGGTTCCGAGCAACACCTCGGTGTTCCTCAACGCAGATGGCACCGCAGCAACTACTGGCGCTGCTGCAGTCGCACTACCGGTGATTGTCCAGGCTCCGACTAACATCTTCAGCCAAACCAGCGGCGTGAACTTGTACATCATCCGCCGCCTGAATATGGTGGGTACGGGCACCCTGTCAACGGGTACCGCAACCTACGCAAGCAGCGGCGCGATTGGCGCCAGCGCCGTCGCAGCCAGCGGAGGAACCGCGGTTGGTAGCGGCTACACCTACGCAGTCACTGCTGGCAGCTTGCCGACCGGCTTGTCACTCAACGGATCCACCGGTGCGATCTCGGGCACTCCGACCACGCCAGCGACCGCAACGCAAATCACGATCACGTCCACCGACACAGTGCTCGGCTGGCACGGTAGCATCGTACTGACCATCACCATCACCTAGAATTCAGTCAACTGAATTCATCCGGTGATTAACCGGGGCGGCAGGAGAGCAATCTCCTGCCGCCTTTTTCTTTTTCTGCACCGAATCCCCGTTGAGCTTGAGTCTGCCCTTTTAGTACAGTGATTGAGACCGCCCCGATGGAGGATGCTTGTACATGAAGTGGGTTGCACTCGCCGTGCTTTCCTTGCCGCTTGTTTCCGCGGCTGAAACAATTGATTACGCAAAGCAGGTCCACGCCGTTCTGGCCTCGCGCTGCATCGTCTGCCACAGTCAGGAAAAGCGCTCCGGCGGCCTGTCGCTGGCCACTTACGCCGACGTGCTGAATGGCGGGCGCAGTGGCGCAGCACTCAAACCAGGCAAGAGCACGGATAGTCTATTGATCCGCCGCATCACTGACGCGGGCGGAACGCGCATGCCCGTCGGCGGCCCGGCACTGAGTGCGAAAGACATCGGCATCCTGACCGACTGGATCGACCAGGGCGCACGGCCCGCGCCGAATGCCGAAGCCGCCAAGGCGAAGTGGGAGGCACCGCTGGGCTTGGCCCGGCCGGACGTGCCCGCAGCGGCATGGAAGAGCTGGCAACAGCCTGTCGACCGCTTCACAGCCGCTTATCTGGCGAGACACAAAACGCCAGAGCCGCAACCGGTATCGGACGCAGTGTTCGCACGCCGCGCCTATCTGGACGTGCTGGGCCTGTTGCCGCCTCCTGAAAAGCTGCGCGAGTTTCTCGCCGGCAAATCGCCCGCCAAACGCGACGAACTGGTGGCCAGGTTGCTAGCCGACAATCAGAAGTACGCCGAACACTGGATCAGCTACTGGAACGATCTTCTGCGCAATGACGAAGGCGTCACCTACTATTCAGAAACTGCGGGCCGCAAAAGCATCACCGAATGGCTGCTCGCCGCCCTGCAAGCCAACAAACCATACAACCAGATGGTGCGGCAACTGCTGAACCCCACCACACCCGATGACCCGGATGGCTTTCTCACCGGTGTCAACTGGCGTGGGACGGTAAGTGCCAGCCAGACACCCGCACTGCAAGCCGCGCAGAATACGGCACAGATATTCCTTGGAGTGAACTTGAAGTGCAACTCCTGCCACGACAGCTTCATCAGCAAATGGAAATTGAAAGAGGCCTACGCACTTGCCGCTTATTTTTCCGACGAAGAGAAACTGAAACTCTACCGCTGCGACATCCCGCAAGAGGAGCACGTCAGCGCGGGCTTCCTGTTCCCGGAACTGAACCGCCCGCTTAGGTCGATGGCGGCCACCGACCGCCGCGCCACCGCCGCGGAGATCTTCACCGATCCGCGCAATGGCCGCCTGCCGCGCACGCTCGTGAACCGCGTGTGGCAGCGGCTGATGGGCCGGGGCATCGTGGAAAACGTCGACGAAATGGATGGCGAGCCGTGGAACGCGGAACTGCTCGACTGGCTGTCGAGTGAGTTCGTCTCCAGCGGCTATGACATCAAAGCACTGATCGGAACAATCCTCCGCTCGCGTACCTATCAGTTGCCCGCCGCGGCACGGAAAGCCGCACCCGATAAGCTCTACACCTTCACAGGTCCCGAATTGCGCCGCTTGACGGCCGAGCAGTTCTCTGACGCCGTCGCATCGATAACCGGCGAATGGCATGCCATCGCCAGCCGCGGTGGTTCGCGTGGCCGCACAGGCCCGCTGGTGATCTCCGGCTCGCCTTTCGATGGGACCATCGTAAAGCAGCCCGGCGCAGCTGCCGCGCCTGCGCGCACGGCAGCCCCGGTTGTCCCGCCAGGCAACATTGTGAACCCCGCACCCATCGCCGCCGGCACATTCTCGCGCGGCTGGCGAATTCCTGGCAGCAGCCTGGAGCGGGCATTGGGACGGCCGATTCGCGATCAGGTCTATGGCACTCGCGACACCCAGTCGACCACAATTCAAGCCCTGGAACTGGTGAACGGCGAAACGCTCACGCACTGGTTGTGGCGCGGCGCCCGGGCAATGTTGGGCGAACTTCCGCCCGACCCGGTCGGCCTTTATGCGCGCCAAACAACGCTCAATCGCGGTCCGCAAGCATTCTTCGACATCGACATCTCAAAATCGAAGAAGCTATACCTGATCGTGCAGGACGCGCTTTCCACTGCACCCGACAAAGCCGCGCCGGTGTGGGTGAGACCGGAATTGATCGGGCCCAACGGCGCCTCGCCGCTTGCGTCCCTGAAACCGCTGGACATGACCGGTGTGCGCACCGAAGCAGCAGCCGCAGGCATCAACGGCATCGAAAAGCCCGACACACCAGTGCTTCGAGTAAAGCTCTCATCGGTAGTGGTCTACGACATCGCAGGCCAGGGCTTCACGCGTTTCCGGTCCGCACCAGGACAGGAAACTGTAGTCCTTGGCCAGGGCGAAAACGTGCAGGCACGCTTCTTCGTCTTTGACGAGAAGCCGAGCCTGGACCGGCTGGTTCCGCCAAAGCCGGAGCTGCCTCTGGCCGCCCAGCCGGCAGTAAAAACAATCCCCGAAGCTGTGGACCGCGTCTATTGGTATGCCCTCGGCCGCGCGCCTTCGCCAGCCGAACGCCGCATCGCCGAAGCAGCCTTGCGCGACCCGAAGCGGGCCGCGAAACCCTCGGCCGACGGTTTGGCGGACTTGTTATGGTCCGTCATGATGACACCGGAATTCCAATTGGTCCGATAATGGAGTATATGATGAACGCCGAAGAAAAACGTATTGCATCGAAACTCGCGCGGCGCGACTTCATGTCTGTCACCGCCGCAGGCGCGCTGGCCACGCTGGTAGGCGTGAAGCCGCAACTGGTACGCGCCGAGACCAAGCCCACAGCCGACTGCATGATCGTTCTCTGGATGGGCGGCGGCATGGCGCAGACCGAAACCTTCGACCCCAAGCGCTACACCCCATTCGCGCCGGGTGTGAAAACGGAGCAGGTGCTCAGCACCTTCCCGGCGATTGATACCTCAGTCGATAACATCAAAATCTCGCAAGGCCTGGAGCGCGTAGCCAAAGTGATGGACCGCGGCTCGCTCATCCGAACCTATCAAGGCCCCGACCTTGGCTTCATTCTCCATTCGCGCCATCAGTTCCACTGGCACACCGGCTACATTCCGCCGCAGTCGGTGGCCGTGCCGCACATCGGCGCAGTGATCGCGAAGACGCTTGGCCCGAAGAACCCCACCGTACCGCCATTCATCGCCATCGGCCAGAATATGGAGATCGGTGGCGAAAGCGCATCCATCAAGGCGTTCCATACAGCTGGCTTTTTAGGTACCGAATACGCGCCGTTTCTCATCACCGATCCGCAGGACGCCGCAGCCGCAGTTCGCCCGCCGGCCGACCTTGGCAGCACGCGTTTCAAGAGCCGCCGCAAACTGTACGAACAGATCCTCGCGCAACAGCCGGTGTATCAGTATGGCGGCGATTTTCAGCGCCAGTCGCTGTTGCGTTCCATGGACTCGGCCGACCGGCTACTGACTTCCCCTTCGGCCAAGGCATTCGACCTGTCGCTCGAACCGAAGAAAACCTTCGACGCCTACAATACCAGCCGCTTCGGCCAGGGCTGCTTGCTTGCCCGCCGCCTCGCCGAGGCCGGCGCGCGCTACATCGAAGTGACCACCGAATACGTGCCATTCCGGTATTGGGATTGCCACCAGGACGGCCACGCGCGCCTGGCGATGATGAAACAGGTGATCGATGGCCCGGTCGCGCAGTTAATTCTCGACCTGGAAGAGCGCGGCCTGCTGAATCGCACCCTGGTCGTTCTGGCCAGCGAGTTCGGTCGCGATGCCATCACCGAAGGCAAAGTTGGCAAAGAGGTGCGCGACCAGGCCAACACGCCGGCGGTTATGACACAGCCCGTACACTACGGCATGCACCGCCACTTCACCGCCGCAGGCTCCGTGCTGCTGTTCGGCGGAGGCATGAAAAAGGGCTTCGTCTACGGCAAAACGGCCGACGAACGGCCCTGCACCACGATCGAAAATCCAGTGCCGCTGGAAGACCTGCATGCGACGATGTACAGCGCGATGGGCATCGCACCGTCGCAGTTTTTTGTTACAGAAAAGCGCCCGGTCTATGTCACCAAAGACGGCAAAGGCAAAGTGATCCGCGATCTTTACGCCTGAGCGCATCTGCTGCCATCGGCCTTGCAATGGCAGTCGAGACAACCATGATCGGCGCACGTGCCGCAGGCTTTTTGCACCTGTAGCCGCAGCGCCTTGCGCGCCCGGTGCACGCGTACCGCCGCGTTTTCACTGCTGATCCCGGCGCGTTCCGCCAGTTGGCTGAGCGAGCCATCGTCGATATCGACGACGCGCAGGGCTTCGCTGTATTCGGGCTTCAGCGAAGCCATCAAACCTGCAACGCACTGGCAAACCTGTTGCTGCACTTCGAACGAAGGCGTTTCGCCGACGGCGAATTCCCTGCCCCAGGTCTCCATCGCACGGCTGGAACTTGCTCGATGGCGATAGTGATCGATGACCGCATTGCGCAGCACACGATAGAACCACGCGATGACCTTTTCTTCATCAACGGGCGCCTCGCCCTCCAGCCCCCGAACGAATGCGGCCTGCAAAATATCCTCGGCCACGGCGCGCGAGTCCACCCGCTTTTCCAGAAAGGCGAGAAACTCGCGATGCCCGTCCACTAACTGCGCAATTGCTTCTGGCGAGAGGATCACAACGTCAGCCTAACATTTCGCAATTTAAACTGTAAGGTTTTTTGAACCCGTCCGTCAGCACGTATGAAAGGACAAATATGAACACCACACAAACCAAGAAGACGGCCCCCAAGGCCACCTGCAGCTGCGGCTGCGCAAAGGAAGCATGCAACTGCGCCCAGACCAACTGCAAGTGCGGCTGCGTCGCGTCAGGCAAGCAGTAATCTGGCGGCGATCTCCATAGCCTCACGCCGTATGCCCTGTATCATGCCACGAAACACGACATGATGCAGCGGCGCTACGGAGTACCAATAAAGCAGGCCGAATAATCCACGCGGCCGGAATAATGCCGTTTGGCGCAGTGTACACCGCGTTGCGTCAAGCGGCTCAATCACAAATTCCAACATCGCCTCGCCCGGCAGTTTCATCTCCGCACGCAACGCCAGGCGGCGGTTCTCCTCAACGCCTACAACGCGCCAGAAGTCGAGCGCTTCGCCGTAGCTGACCTTGTGCGGATCGCGCCTGCCGCGGCGCAGCCCAGGACCGCCAAACAAGCGGTCAATCCAGCCGCGCACGCGCCACAGCCAATCGGCGGCGTACCATCCGTGTCCACCGCCCACACGGCACACAGCCTGAAAGACAGCGGCTGCCGGCGCGTCGACTTCAATCGTGCGCGCATCGCGAAACACCGTCCCCCCGGCCCAGTCCGGATCACCCGGCATCACGCCAGCCATCGACCAATTTGTCTCCACGCGATGCTCGGCAATCTGCGTCAGCGCCGCGCGGATCGAGTCGCGAATGGTCAGCAGAGGCTGCGGAATCAGCTTGGCAATGCGGTCTTCGCGGCACACAACCGGATTCTTCAATCCCTCCGCAAGCGGCTTGCCGATCTCCTTACTAAGCGGCGTCACCAGGTGAATCCAATACGAGCTCAGGCGCGGCGTTAACACAGGCACGGGAATGATCCACCGCCGCCGCAGACCAAGCTCATCCGACATCACGCGCATGATATCGCTGTAACAGAAAACGTCGGGGCCCCCGATGTCGAACACCTGGCCAGCGGTTTCCGGCACTCGCAGCACGCCCCTCAGATAGCCGATCACATTTTCAACCGCAATTGGCTGGCATAGCGTAGAGACCCACTTCGGCGTGATCATGATGGGCAGACGCTCAACCAGATAGCGCAGGATTTCAAAGGACGCCGAACCGGAACCGATGATCATCGCCGCACGCAGCACGGTGACCGGCACGCCCGTTGATGCCAGCGCCGCTTCCACTTCCCGCCGCGAAGATAGATGTTCGCTCAATCCCGCGCCGGTTTCGCCCAGACCACCCAGGTAGATGATGCGTTTCACGCCCGCCAGGCGCGCTGCGCGAGCAAACTTCGTTGCCAGTTCCAGATCGTGACCGGCGTAATCAGCCCCGGCCGAGTTCATCGAATGAATCAAATAGTAGGCAGCATCGCAGCCAGAAAGCAGCCCGATCAGCGCAGGCTCATCGCCCAAATCAGATTCGCAGATCTCAACGGCCGGATTGGCCGCCCATTCGCGACCGGCAAGCTTTCGCTCAGATCGCACCAGGCAGCGGATGGAATACCCCGCTCGAAGCAATTGTGGAGCGAGGCGTCCGCCAATGTAACCGGTGGCTCCGGTAATCGCGATTCGTTCTATCAAATTTACACGTCCATCCTATTTGATGATCGCAAACCGCCATTTGATGCATTCATGTCGGCGCAGGCAGTTAGAATAAAAGGGTGCCCTTCTTTGTGAAGAGTGTTCTGATCGACGCCCCGCCCGCCGATGTCTTCCGCTTCCACGAACGCCCCGACGCTTTGGCTCTGCTGACGCCAAAATTTCCGCCAGTCCGCATGGTGCGCCGCACCGGCACTGGCATTGAAGTTGGAGCACGCATCGAACTGCGCGTGGTCGTCTTCCGTTGGATCGCGGTACATACCGCTTACGAAAAAAACCGCCTGTTTGTCGACGAGCAAGTGCAAGGCCCGTTCGCGAAATGGGTCCACCGCCACGCATTCGCCGCGGAAGGAAACGGCACCCGGCTCACCGACCGCATCGAATATGAGTTGCCCGGCGGCGCAATCGTCAACGCCCTACTCGGCTGGGCCGTCAGGCCAGGACTGAAGGACATGTTCAACCACCGCCACCGGGTGACGAGACAATATTGCGAAAGGGTCTGAGAATGATCGGGAATTGTTTGATCGTTGGCGCCGGGATGGCCGGCCTCACCGCCGCGGCACAACTCGTAGCCGGCGGCTGGCAAGTCACGCTGGTTGATAAAGGCCGCGGAGTAGGCGGCCGCCTAGCCACGCGGCGCATTGGCGGACGCCTATTCGATCACGGCGCGCAATTCTTCACGGTGCGCGATGAGCGCTTCCGCGCCGCCGTCGCCGAGTGGCAGGCGGCGGGCTGGGTGAAGCCCTGGTTCACGCTAGAAGGCCACACCCGTTACTACGCTGTGGGCGGCATGAGCGCCCTGGCCAAACATCTGGCGGCGCCGTTCAACGTGCACCTGGACACGCGCGTTGAATCGATCAGCCTGATCGGCGCGCAGTGGGTCGCCACTGGCGCCAACTTCTCCGCTGACACGCTGGTCATGACGCCACCGGCCGCTCAGACGCTGGCGCTACTCCGCCCGCTGCTCGACGAAATGCCTGCCGAGATCGGCGCCACGCTTTCTGCGGTGGATTACGACCCGTGCTTCGCGCTGCTCGCCGCGCTGGATGGCCCAAGCCTGATTCCGCCACCAGGCTATGCGAGGCCAGAAAGCGGCCCCATCGAATGGATCGCCGACAATGCGATGAAGGGGGTCTGCGAAGGTCGCGGCGCCCTCACCATCCATGCCCGCGCTGAATTTACGCGCCAGCATCTGGAATCGCCTAAAGAGGAGGTCGCGCAACAACTCCTGCAAGCCGCCGCGCCCTATCTCGACTCGTCGATTGTCGAATGGCAGTTGCACCGTTGGCTCTATAGCAAGCCTGTGGAATCGCGTAACGATCAATGCCTGTTCATAGCCGTGCCAGCTCCGTTGGCAATCGCAGGGGATGCCTACGCCGGCTCGCGTGTCGAAGGTGCGTTTCTATCTGGCCTTGCCGCGGCTGCGCGGATCGCATCTCACTAACCACGGCAAACAACCACGCTCTGCTCAAAATTCTGGTATTGTATTCTCACGAGAAGCAGAGGACCTATGCCAGAGAACAATCAACCGCAGCCAGAACCGAAGCTCCCTGTAATATCGCCAGCGAATGCCAGTCTTGAGGCCAACGCTGCCCAACAGTTCAAACTGGAACCAGAGGCATCGAATGTCCAGTGGAGCATCAAGCCTGATTTTGGAAAGATCGACCAGGATGGATTTTATACCACCCCTGAGAAAGTCACGGGGAGCAAGACCGTCCTGGTTATAGCCAAGACTGCCGAAAACCATCCTCCTGTTACGGCCACAGTCCAAGTCACGGATGCACCCGAGAGAATCCGTTTTATAGCGAAATACGGAATCGTTATTGCAATCTGCCTGGGGGCTGGGATTGTCTACACTTGGGGAAACCTCCGGCCAAAGATCACTTCGCGGCCGGAGTTGCTGATTGTAAACCCGCAAATGGTCACATTGAATGCATCCCAGGATAACGTGTTTCAGTTCGCAGTCACCTCTACCTTGGACGCCAAATCCACCGTGAACTGGAGTGTGGAGGAAGGCGGTGGCGAGATTGACTCGTCGTCAGGGCTCTACAAGCACAAGAAGGATCCAGATCTAAAATTCGATAAGCTGATCAAGCTTAGCGCGCGTAGTTCGGAAACATCGTCCCGGCTGGGCACTGCGGTCGTTCACCTGTTAGCAGGAAAGCATCTGGAAATCCAGCCGCAAGTAACAACCATGCTAAGTTCGCAGCAGGTAACCTTTCGAGCTCCGAATGCAACCTCGATGTGGTCATTGAGCCGGTCCGATCTGGGCTCAATTTCCAAAGATGGTGTATTTACGGCCGGCTCCGTTCAGCACGGCATGGACGTGCTGCAACTAAACGCCTGGGGAGCAAGTGGCGAACACGCCGCCCTTACCGTTGCCATCACTCCTGCCGCCGGGACAGTATCGCCCTCAAGCCCCAATATGCTGATCTTCGTAATCCTCTGCGGCTCACTGGGCAGCATGGTCTATTTCACCTCCTCTTTCGTCAATTATGTCGGCAACCGGACTTTTGGATCCACCTGGTTTTGGTTTTACATCTCGCGCCCATTCGTAGGCGGCGGAATGGGAATCATCTTTTACTTTGTTCTTTGTTCCGGAAAGCTCATCGGCGTATCGGCGGATGATCCGATGACCGTCGGAATGGTCTCCGCGCTGGTGGGATTGTTTTCCGATAAAGCAGTCATAAAACTAAGCGATATCATGAACGTATTGCTGGCCGCCTCAGACACTCGCAAGGATAAGATGGACGAAGGAGCCACCAAACCACAAGCGCCGAAGGCTTCGGCCGCACCTCCAACGAATGCAGACAAAGATAATAAGAAGCCACATTGAACAGGTCCTCCTTATCTTCTTCCCTCTGCGCCGGAAAGTTGGAAAGCGTTGCCAGCATCTTTGAAGAGGCTGCGGCCACTTGGCGGACTCGGTGGGGTGGAATTCATGGACGCCCCTGCTCCGAGAAACGGCACGACCCAGCCACTTAACAATTCCAGCCAGATCGAGCCATATGGCGGCTGCTCCGACGGCGCATTTTTTTACTGAATCGCTCACGGTTTCCTGTGGAATTCAGTGTGTCATCATAGCTCCTCGCGCTATCACCCCAGAATTCAGATACAATGATCCTCAATGGAGGCCGTATGTGGAAGCTCGCTCTTTTGCTCAGTTCCCTTCCCGCCTGGTGCGGGATTGACGCCAAGATCGTTGGCAACTGGACCGCTGTCGATCCGGCAACTGGGAATCGAGTCCGGCTGAAAATCGAATCGGACGGACGCTGCAGCGTGGATGCCGCAGTGGGTAAATGCCAGTCCATGTTGCGACTGCTGGTTGTGCAGGTAGGCAACCGTCCGGCCACGACCTATACATACCAATGGAAGAACTCGAAGCTCACGATCGCCGGAGGAGGCTTGGCCCAACCCATGGTTTTCGAACCGGCGGTGGCGGAACCAGTCAACGTCGCGCCGTCCAGTCCTCCACCCGGCGCACCGCCCACCCCTCTACCTGAGAAGGCAATTCCAGGCGCTGATGCCGGACGTTATTCCCATCCGTATTGGGGGCTCAGCTTTGTGGTGCCACCGGCATGGAAGGCCAATGAACGAGATGGCATTTTGCTGCTCGGCTCCGACTCCGAAGCGGGTCTCATAATCATCCGCTTCGCAAGCTCAACGAATCGGCAGATGCTGCTCGCTGAGTATGCCCAGGGCTTCACCGATAGCGGAGTCACCTTGCGGCCTGCTGCCCCAGCCGCAGACTTTCAGGCCGGCAACAATCGCGCAATCGCCGGCGAACTGACGGGGGCGGGACAAAACGGGCAGCGCCTGCGAGCGCGCGTGATCGCCCTCCCCTCGCCCTTCGGAGATGCGGCCGTCGTGATGGGGCTGACGACCGAGGAAAAATACCCTCAGCTCAAAGCACGAACCGAAGATGCCGCGGCTACCATCGCCTTCACGCAACCGAAGTTGCCACCCGTAAACCAGATGATCGCCGGCAACTATTACTATATCTACGTCTCAAAAAGCGGTGGAACTTATTCGCGCGAGGATAAATTGATGCTGTGCGCCAACGGCATGTTTTCCCGCGGTGGCGAAATGTACGGCAATTTCAACACCGGCAGCGCAGCCTCCCAAAGCGCGAATAGCGGAACCTGGCGCGCCGACGGCAATGGTCAAACGGGCTCCATTACTTTGATGTACCGCAACGGTAAAAGCGAGACGATGCGCTATCAAAAATCAGGACAGGACATCGTTTTGAACGGCAAGAAATACGGCGCCAACGGCAACGGCGCGTGCGGCAGCCGATAATACCGCAGCGAACTAAGCAATATCCCCTAAGCAATCTTACCAACATCTAAGTACGTAGTCGCCCCTTACTCTCGTTCTAAGAGCTTAGATCGATTGATCTATGCCGTGAATTAGGCGAAAGTGCAAATAGGTGTGATTTCGCAATGAAACGGATCTCAATTTTAACCCCGCTCCAACTGGCATTCTGGACGTTGCTGTCCATGTCTGTAAGTGCCCAGACTAGTTTAGTTACGACGCGGATTGCAACGGTGCCCCCCGGTGCATCGTTTACGGTTGATGGCACTGTATTCACCAGCACCGCCGTAATGACGTGGCCACAAGGCAGCAAGCATGTGGTATCCATTGCGCCGGTGCAAATTAGTCCGGACGGAGGGTTCCGCTACACATTTGGCGCGTGGGCCGACTCTTCAGGATTGCTGATTCCATCTTCAGAGAACGTTCAGGTGATTACGGCCGACCCAGCGGTGACATCCCTGCAGGCGACTGTCTCAGTGGCGTACCGTGCGAATCTCGTTTTCTTTAGCACAGGAACGAGCGTCTCCAATGGAAATAGCGCTGCACCTGTAGCCTGCGGAGCGCCTTCAAGCACCCAGACCCCAATCCCTGGTCAGCCGAATTCTCCCTTGACCGGTTTTGGCCCAGGGTTGGTTTATATCGGCGGCCAATGTTTCACCAACAGCCAGCAATTTTGGGCAGTCCCGGGTGAGACATTGCAGCTCAATGCCTTCCCATACGATGGCTTCGTGTTCCTTGGTTGGTCCGGAAGTATCCTCCCCAATAGTGCGTATCTGCTGAAACTTAAAGTCAATTCGCCAATAACAATAGTAGCCAGCTTCTCCCCCGCGCGAAAAGTCACCATCTATACCAACCCGCCGAAGTTGCAAGTGCTGGTGGACCGTACCGTGATCAACACCATGGATCCAGGCGGCAATGTGCCAATCTCCGGGCCGGTCGGCGTGTTTCAATGGGCTCAGGATTCCACGCACACGATGGCAGCACCTTCACCGCAATTGGATCTCGTGGGCAAAATGTGGGTGTTCGACTCGTGGGATTTTGGCGGCGGCCAAAACGCGCTCTACAAGGTGGCCGGACCTGTCCCTACGCCAACCAGTATCACCGCCAAGTTCGTGCCTGGCGGCGTCATCAGCTTGCTGACAAATCCGGTCGGCCTCAAGCTGACCATTGACGGCCGTGACAACTATCCGGGTCCGGGCTATAACTTCGATTGGGCGATCGGCGTGAAGCACACCATTACGGCACCGGCAACCAATACGGACTCACGCGGCAGAACCTTCGTCTTCAAGGGATGGTCCAATGGAGGCGCGGCATCGCAGAGTATCTCCGTCGATACCCAGGATGGTCTTCGTCTTACGGCTAACTACGAATTGCTCAATCGCGTCACACTTGCGGGCACCTCACCAGGCTTGAAGGTTCAAATCGATGGTGTCGATTGTCTGCTGCCCTGTGTACTCGATAGAGCGTCAACTTCGCAAGCCAAAATTACCGCGCCACCTTCGATTGCGATGGGCTACGGCGCGCGCATGGATTTCGCTGGCTGGAGCGATGGAGGCCCGGCCGATCGCGTTGTCTCGTTCACCAACGATATCCAGAACCTTTCGCTCAGCTACAAGATCATGTACCAGATGCGGGTCTCTTCTGACCCGGTGGGCGGAGCAAACCTCAAAGTTTCGCCCGCTTCAGCCGATGGCTTTTACACACCCGATACGATGGTTTTCGTTTCCGCACAGGCTTCCCCTGGCTTCAAATTCCGCCGCTGGGACGGCGATCTGACAACGGCTTCGACTAACGTAGTCATCGACATGGGCTCCCCCCGTAGCTTGAAAGCGCTGCTCGACAAAACGCCTTATATTGCTCCTGCCGGCGTGCGCAATGCAGCAGGGGAAACTCCGGGTCCAGGTGTCGCGCCGGGATCGATCATCTCCATCCTCGGCGCCAACCTGGCCGACTCTTATGTGGCTGGTCCAAACAATCCGCTTTCACAGACGGTGGGCAATATAACCGTTCGCATAGGCGGAACGCTGCTGCCCCTCTTGTTTGTTTCACCAGACCAGATTAACGCCCAGCTGCCATCCGATCTGGCTCCGGGCAGTTATACAATTTATGTGAAATCCGGCCTCCAATTGGAAATCCCGGCCACCTTGACAGTAAGCAGGAATGCTCCTGGCCTGTTCAATCAACCAGTGGACGGCCATCAGTTCGCCGTGGCGGCGCACGAGGATGGCACGCCAATTACAGCCGATAGCCCAGCGCGGAGAGGCGAAACTGTTACGTTGTTCGGCACGGGTTTTGGGCCCTACGACAAAGCCTATCCGGACGGATTCCCTGTACCCCAATCACTGCAATTGCTCCTTGCCGATGCGGTCGAGGTGCACAGCGGAGATCTCACACTGACGCCTGATTGGGCCGGCGCCATCGCCGGAATGATCGGTACTACCGGAACGAAATTGAAAATCACAGACGACCTGCCCGGTTCGCAACCAGTGGAATTGCGGGTCCGCGTGCAGGGCGTCGATAGCAATAAAGTTTTGTTGCCCATTGAATAGAGGACCTACAATGCGAATGATCTGGTTATTACTGGCGCCTACCATTCTTCACGCCGGCGCAACTTCATTGTCCGAGCCGTCGGCTTGGCGCTTCGCGCACTCGGATGCGAAAGTATTGGCGGGCCTGGAATGGAAACGCATGGCGAAAACACCCGTTGGCGATTCAATCCGTGCGATGGCCCAAAGCACCGACATGCCTGGAATGTCGGCTACGGAGTTGCTCGATCAACTGGACCGCTTGCTCATTTCCTCTCCCGGAGGTGCAAATCTGAAGACTCACAAGCAGGCACCCATTCTGGTAATCGCCATGGGCCGATTTGATCTGGCAAAGTTCCGCGGTCTTGCGATCAAAGAAAAGGCTGCAATCAAACCATATAAAGGGGCGGAATTCATTTACCCCGTTGGCTACAAAGCAGCCGACAGCCTGGTTGCCCTGATCGATGCGCAGACCATTCTAATTGGTGAAAGGCCAGTGATCACAGCCGCGATCGATAAGTCTAAATCGATGGCAGGCCCCTTGTCTACGTCGAACAGTCTGTTCCTTCGCGCCTCAGCCTCCGCTTCCGAACACGATGTGTGGATGATTTCGAGCGTCAGTCCATCGGAGTTCTACACCGCGGCAGAAGGGCCGCAAATGCCCTTTCTGAACGACATCCTTGCTGCCGAAATGGGTATCGACTTCAACGATGGATTAGGATTGGGGTTCCTGCTTTCCACAAAGTCACCCGAGGCAGCGCAAGGCCTGGCCGGCGTCATGAAGATGATGACGAATCTTGCCGCCAGCCAGGTCCCCGCGCAGGGCGGCTCGACGCAGGCGCAAATCAAAGAGATGATGGAAAAGCTCGACATTCATGCCGATCAGTCAGACGTGAAGATCTCCATGAAGATCGATCAGGCGCAGTTGCGGAAAGGAATGGAGCAAGCCCTCGCCACTGCCATGCAGCCCAAACCGGCTGTCAATCTGGGTGGCTACAAACAACCGCCGTCCGCGATGCGCCAGGTGGTCCCGGTCGACGTTGCGGCCATGGCTAGGCAAGCGGCGCCACCCGCGCCCGTGCCGCAGGAACCGCCACCGCCACCGAAGAAGCAGGTGATCCGCATCGAAGGTTTGGACGAAGGTCCACGGGAAATCCCATATTCCCAGCAACCCCAAAATTAATTTGACTTTCGTTTTTTCTTCGCCTAAGATAGAGCTACATCATCATGGCTTTAACCAAAAGGCAAAAGGAAGTCCTTGATTTCCTCGCGGATTTTGTCCGTGACAAAGGCTATTCGCCTAGCTACGAGGAACTGGCTGAAAAGTTAGACCTCTCCTCGCTGGCCACGGTGCACAAGCACATCTCCTCTCTTGAGGCGAAGGGATACTTGAAGCGCGGCTTCAATCAGAGCCGCTCGCTCGAGGTCTCGGCCGAGTACCTCAAAGAGACGCGCAAGCAGAGTCATGACGAAAACTCGGTACCGCTGGTCGGGCGTATCGCGGCTGGTCTGATGCTGGATGCGGTCGAGGAGACCGACGCCTCGCTTAGCTTCTCCGATTTCAAAGGCAACGCAGGTACATATGCCCTTGAGGTCAGCGGCGAGTCGATGATCGAAGATCACATCTGCGATGGCGATTACGTACTCATCGAAAGAACGAAGCAGGCTCGCAATGGTGACATTATCGTCGCCAACGTAGGCCGTGAAACAACGCTCAAGCGCTTTTACGCCGAACCGAACGGCATGGCCAGGCTGCAACCAGCCAATGCCTCCATGCAGCCGATCATCGTCCCACTGGGCGAATTGAATATTCAAGGCCGCCTGCTGGCAGTGATGCGAAAATACCGCTAGCGGCCACTACTTCTTTTGGAAGATCAGGAAATACTGATAAGGCAGGAAGTTCTGCGAACCTGTGCTCTTGAATCCGGCGGCAGTGAATTCGTCTACCACCTGCTCCTCACTCAGTTTCATCTCCACTGGCGGACCAATCAGAAGCTGCTTCTTAAAGAAATCGATGTTCACAACGCGCCCTCCAGGCTTCAACGCTTTCGCCAGTTTCGCAAAATAAGCGGGCCGGTTCTCGATATGATGCAACACATCGCAGATGAAGATCAGGTCCACCGACGCATCGGCCAGCTTCGGGTCGTCGGCCACGGATAGAACAGTCTCCATATTTTTCGGAGCGCCCTGCCCGGCGATCTTCAGCAGTTCCGCATCGATATCCACGGCCAGCACCTTGCCCGCGTGCATCGCCATGCGCCGCGCGAAGTAGCCGGTCCCGGCGCCGATATCCGCCACCACATCGGTTGGCTTCAGATGCAACGCCATGATCACATCATGCGGCTTCTGCCATGCATCGCGAGCCGGATCTTTCAGTACCTTGGCATACTCAGCCGGCGATTGCGGCGGATGATGCTGGTGCGCAGTCTGCGCCAACAGGACAATCAGTAGAGGACTTATCATTTGAAATCCACCTCCGCGGTTCGCGGCTTTCCAAAGAGAAAATAGATCGCCAGTCCGATTATGAGCCAGACAATAAACCGCACCCATGTCTCCAGCGGCAGGCTTAGCATCAACACAAAGCACATAATGATCGAAAGGGCCGGCAACAGCGGCACCCACGGCACACGGAATCCGCGCCGTCGATCAGGCTGCGTCCGCCGCAAAATAATCACACCCAAAGAAGCCAGGATAAATGCGAACAAAGTGCCGATATTTGTGAGATCGGCAAAGGTACCGATGTCCCAGATCCCTGCCGGAATGCCGACCAACAGGCCGGCGATCCAGGTACTTACATGGGGCGTCTTGTGCTTCGGATGCACCTTGGCAAACAGATCCGGCAACAGCCGGTCGCGCGACATGGCAAACCAGATGCGCGCCTGCCCGAACTGCCCAATCAACAACGAACTGAGCATCCCCAGCAGCGCTCCAGAAGTAACAAGAACTCGCAAATTGCCCATGCCAATCGCCTTCAGGGCGTTGGCCACCGGAGCATCGTTGTTCAACGTCTTCCAATTCACGATTCCCGTCAGGACAAGTGCAACCGCAACATAAAGCACCGTAGACGCTGCAAGCGTCGCAAGAATGCCGATTGGCATATTACGCTGGGGATTCTCACACTCCTCGGCAGCTGTAGAAACGGCGTCAAACCCGATGTAGGCGAAGAACACAATGGCCGCTCCAGTCAGAACACCGGTAAAGCCATTGGGCATGAACGGATGCCAGTTCTCTGTCTTGATCGAACGCGCGGCGCCAAAAACAAACAGCAGAATGGCAACCACCTTGATCAGGACCATCATATTGTTTGCCCCAGCGCTCTCTTTTACCCCGCGCACCAGGAGCCAGGTGAGCACCAGCAGTATCAGCAGCGCGGGCACGTTAAAAATGCTGCCCGTAAAGGCGCCGTTTACAATCGCCGGTTCTGAGAAGGCCTTGGGCAAATGAACGCCAAACAGTCCGTCCAGAATGTCGTTAAAGTAGGCCGAAAAACCTACCGCTACCGACATGTTGGCCACCGCATACTCCAATATCAAATCCCAACCGATGATCCAGGCGATCAGTTCTCCCATCGTCGCGTAGGCATAGGTATACGCGCTGCCCGCGATGGGTATCATCGAGGCCAGTTCGGCATAACAGAGTGCTGCGAAGCTGCAGGCAAAGGCCACCAGCAGGAACGACAACGAGATCGCCGGACCCGCCCCTGGACGGCCAATGACACCGATCGCGTTGCGGCCGTTCATCAAAAGATCGAGAACCGGCGCATTCATTACCGAAGGCGTAGGCAGCGTCAAACCCGCCGCCGCCGTCCCGGTAAGCGTGAAGATTCCCGACCCGATGACGCATCCGATTCCGAACGCAGTCAAGCTCCAGGGTCCCAGTGTGCGCTTTAACTTGTGGCGCTCTTCTTCCGACGCGGCGATCAGGGCGTCGATGCTTTTGGTGCGGAAGAGTTGACTCAAGCGTGCCTCCGAAGCGGAAGGAATTGTTATATAGAGGGGCCGCGGCACAAGCCTGGCCCCTCTTTCTTTACTATTAACGCTTACGAGTCTGGCCCTTGACCATCTTCTTCACTTTTTTCTTGTTGTCGCCGCGGTTCACTCCGGCGGCGCGCTTGGCCTTCGCCGGCGCCTTCTTACGGGCAACGCGCTTTGCTTCTTTACGTTCTACTTTGTCTTCAATAGTCTTTGTGTTCATCAGTCTACTTTCAATCCTGCGAATTTAGCGATCAATTTCTTTAGGCCATAGCCCGGAAAGCTCACGGTGACTTTCATATCGTCACCTTCGCCTTCCTGGCGTAGCACTGTGCCCCGCCCATACTTCGAATGGTTGAGCGTCATGCCTACAACCGATTTCTTCTTCGGCATTGGCGGTCTTGCAACCGGCGCCGGTCTCTGCGCTTGTGGCGCTTGAGCCAGCGGCGCGGCCGCCGCTTTTGGAGGCGGGGGCAATCCCCGCTGCTCAAAGAACTGCGATATGTTCTCTAATGAATTATATGTCTTTCCAGTGTACATGTTGCGCTTGGCAGTTTCGCGCACCTCATGTTGTTCAGCGAAAAGATCTACCTGCGGTACAGATGTCTGCTTGCCCAGTGGTTCAATCAGACGCGCTGGAACCTCACGCAGGAACCGCGAACGGATGGTAGGCTCATTGGGTCCTCCACCGAATTTGCGGCGGAAACGAGCCCAACTTAGAGTCAGTCGTCCCTCGGCGCGTGTCATTGCAACGTAACAAAGACGGCGCTCTTCTTCCATTTGCGATTCGCTATCCAGCGAGCGGTTGTGCGGAAACAAACCCTCTTCCATCCCCGCAACAAACACGGATGGAAACTCCAGGCCCTTGGCGTTATGAATCGTAAGAAGATTGATTCGCGCTTCGCCATCAATACCGTCAGAGTCCGCAACCAACGCCGCATGATCAAGAAAATCGTTCACTGTTTCGCCGCGCTCGACAGCTTCAGCCGCGGCATTCAACAATTCCGAAATGTTTTCCACGCGCGCGGGCGAATCCGGCGACAGATCGGTTTCGAGCATGCGCTGATATCCGCTGCGCTCCACAATCAAACGAAGGACATCGGAAACCGGTTTGGTTTGGGCTGCTTCATGCAGTTCAATCAGCAGCTTCTGGAACAGCGACAGGGCATTTTCGGCACGCGAAGAAAAATGCTTGTCTTCCAACATTTTGCCCAGCGCGCCCCATGCGCTCAATCCGTTTTGAGCAGCATAATTCTGGATCTCTTCCACCGTTGTCTTGCCGATTCCGCGAGCAGGCGTATTGATCATGCGATAGACGCTGATCGAATCGTCAGGCGACTGCGCGCACTTCAGGTACGACAGCATGTCCTTAATCTCGGCCCGTTGATAGAAACTGAACCCGCCCACAACCACGTATTTCAAATTGTAGCGGCGCAACGCCTCTTCAATCTGGCGCGATTGGAAGTTGGTGCGATACAACACCGCCACACGCTGTTCGCGCGATTCGCGCAGAACTTTATCGATCTGATCGGCGATAAACAGCGCTTCGTTTTCCGCGTCCAGACCTTCGTACAAGCCAATTCGATTGCCCGTTTCCGAATCCGTCCAAAGCGTCTTGCCCTTGCGCATCTTGTTGTTGGCAACAACCGCGCCGGCCGCATCCAGAATGTTTTTGGTGGAGCGGTAATTCTGCTCCAGCCGAATGACCTTGGCCTTGGGAAAGTCTTTTTCAAAATCGAGAATATTCTTGATGTCCGCGCCACGCCATCCGTAAATGGACTGGTCTTCGTCACCCACCACACAGACGTTCTTGTGTGTGTCCGACAACAGGCGCATGATGTCGTACTGGCAGCGGTTGGTATCCTGATACTCGTCGATCATCAGATACTGGATGGCCCGGTTATACTGTGCGCGCATCTCCGTATCGTGGCGCAGCAAACGCACAGTCTCAAGCAGAAGATCGTCGAAATCCAGTGCGTTGGCCTGGCGCAGTGCCTGCTCGTAACGCTCATAGATCACCGCCAACTTCTGCATCTTCGGGTCTGGCTTCTTCTGAAAGTCGAGCGGCGTTTCGCGATTGCTTTTGGCGTTGCTGACTACAGAGATCGCCGCGTTGTACTTCATGAACTTCTCATCCAGCGACAGCGTGCGGAAGATCTGCTTCATCAGGGCCAGTTGATCGTCGGAGTCGTAGATGTTGAAGGTGGTGGTAAAGCCTGGCCGTATCTGCGCCAGATTCGCTCCGCTGCGGCGCAGCAGGCGGACGCAGAACGAGTGAAAGGTCGAAACCTGCGGCAGACGCTGCCAGTCCGATTCCTGAAGCAATTTTCCGATGCGCGTCCGCATCTCCTCAGCCGCTTTATTGGTGAAGGTGACAGCCAGGATCGACGAAGGGTAAATCCCCTGCGTCCTTATCATGTGCCCGATGCGGTGCGTGATGACGCGCGTCTTTCCGCTTCCGGCGCCGGCGAGGATCAGAAGCGGGCCTTCGACATAACAAACAGCTTCCCGCTGCTGCGGGTTCAAACCTTGGAGGAAATCCATTGACCGTTCGTGCTGGGCCAGGCCAGCCCAATTCTAGTATTCAGACCCATACATTTTCCGTTGTGCCAAGCTCGGTTGTAGGGTTGAGCATAGCTGTTAAATGAGGAATCCTTCCATTTTAGCACGGTATTTACATCAATATCGTATAAATGCAGCCACCTTCATGGAAGTGCATGCCATACCCTCAAAATACTTACTCCACCACCCTCATAATAGGGCATTGCATCTAGCCAATGGTACTGGTACACCTATGACATGGCCACTGAGATTATACAGCCTCCCCCCTACCGTGAAGGTTCCATAGAGGATGAACTGATCATCCTCTACAAACGGCACGCAACCGTCGAGAACCTGATCCGAAGCCTGGACGAATACGGCCGCTGCCATGCAGGCCAATTCACCCTCGGCGGGATGAGAACCGAAGACATTAGCAAGTGGGCAGGATTGTTAGCCTCCTGACGCACTTTTTAGTATATCCTTTAGCCGGACGGACTCACGGCCAACATGGCGGAGTAGACCGGCAACATAATAAAATACACAAAGCGGGGCGCAACATGCTGCTCCGCTTTTTTTCTGGTAACCTAACTACTTGGTTGTTCGCCATTTGGTTAGGGTATATTTTTCGCCCTACCAGTGGCCGCCCGGGTTGACGGCATGCTGGTAGACTTCGAACTCATTAAACGAGCGCAGGGCGGCGACGATGCCGCGTTCAACGAAGTCGTGACCGCGTATAGGAAGCGCATTTTGGGTACGATCTCAAGGCTGATAGGCAGGCCTGAAGACGTGGAAGATGTGGGGCAGGAAGTTTTCCTCCGGCTTTATTTTTCGCTGGATCAACTCCGGACACCGGAAGTATTCGAGCCTTGGCTTTACCGGCTGACCGTTAACGCAGCGTACGATTATTTACGCAAGCAGAAGCGGCGCGGGGAGTCGAGAATGGCCGATCTGTCCGAGCAGCAGGTGATTATGGCTGACGCCGTCGCCGGCAGCGAGGCAGACCAGGAATCGCGGCGCAGGCACAAACTGCGCGAACAGGTGCAGGAGTTGCTGGGAGCTGTCAGCGAGGAAGACCGGATTTTGCTGCTGCTGAAGGAAGTGGAAGGTCTATCGTTGAAGGAGCTGGAAAAAGTCTACAGCGTCAATGAAAACGCCTTGAAGGTGCGGTTGTTTCGAGCCAGGCAGAGGGTAATCAAGGCCTTTGAAGCTCGTGAAGCAGGTAACGAATAGACACTCTGCTGCGTCGAACAGCATAATGTTGTTCGAGTTATGATGAGGAAAGAGGGTATGGCCATGGGAAACGATTTCGAAAACAAGTTCGATAGTCTTCTAGCCCAGTACAAGCAGTCATTTGATGAGCCGGTGGTATCGGCAAACTTTTCACCGACAATGTGGAAGAATATCGAAGCGCGGAAGGCGATGACCTTCGGCTTTGAAAAGCTCGCACAAAAATTTGTCACGGTAGCCCTGGGGCTATGCATGGTGATGGGCTTGTTCCTGGTTACCGCGATTCCTCAAACCTCATCGCTGACCACCTACATCGATGCCTTGGCCGATGAGCACGAAATTCTTGCGTACAGTGACGTGACCCCAACGGACGCCTATGGGCAGCAAGGATCCTCCGAGAAGGAGAACTAGTTAAACATGAAGCCTGGCAGTTTGAAAGTCGCTACCTATCTGTTGCTCGTCTTCGCCAGCGGTATGGCGGTAGGGGCCTTTGGGCTGCATCTTTACAATGCAAGATCGGTAAGAGCAGGCACACGGCCGAGGACTCCTGATGAATACCGCAAGCGTTATATGGGCGAAATGCAGACCCGCTTGACTCTCAGCGAGGAGCAGGCTGCCAAGCTCAACAGCATCCTGGACCAGACGCGCAACAAGTTCGATGAGTTGCGTGAGCGTTCGAAGCCCGAGACGGATGCCATCCAAAAAGGGCAGATCGAACAGATCAACGGAATATTGACTGAAACTCAGCGCGCCGAATACGAAAAACTGCGCAAAGAACGCGAAGCCAACCGCCAGAAAAACCGCTCGGGCCCTCCCGGCTTCTAATTAAGATCAGCAAGCAACCGATAAATAGAAAAGGCGCGGAGACTTTCGTCCCGCGCCTTTTCCAATGTCTGAGTGAGAGTTAGTTCTTCTCGGCGGCCTTCTTCTGCTTGATCGCAGAAGTCTTTTGCAGCATCTTTTGGAAGCGATCAACGCGTCCTTCGGTGTCGACCAGCTTCTGGCGGCCCGTGAAGAACGGGTGGCAAGAGGAGCAAATTTCAACGCGAATGTCGCCTTTGTGCGCCGACCGGGTCACAAACTTATGACCACAGGCGCAGATTACGCTGACTTCGCTGTATGCGGGGTGAATTCCAGCTTTCATGACTAAACACGATTGTAGCATAGAACTACGCCACGTTTTAAAGCGGCCCTATTTAAAAACGAAAACCCCCGCTCGCAAGCAGGGGTTTCGGGTAGTTATTGCCGCGTAGCGCAGCGAGGCAAGCCGGTCCACAGGAACGTCAGCCTCGTCACTGAACGAGACACTACATTAGTGCATCCGACTCAACAGTCGGCCACCTCGCTACGCGTGGGTTTACAACCTATTTTCATTAGACTGGACCACCTCCTTTTTCAGTGATGAGATCAGATTAGAGCCAATCCGGAAAAAAGTCAACAAACAAAATGATGGAAAAATGTTTTGTGTGTAAAAGATTGGCCGCTCCCCGTATCGGAGAAGAAGAGAAGCGGCCGCGGTCGAGGCAACACACCCACCTAAAGAACAGAACCCTGAAGAACCCTGCCATTTCTCTTGCAATCCACTGGCCAGAATCACCTTTGCTAAAGAAACAACTACTTAGCAATTCGCGCTGCCCAATATCCGGATTCCCGTAACCATTCGCTCCCGGAATCAGTAAAATAAAGGAATGCCATTCTCTTCCGGCGCAAGGAAGTCCCTGCCTGCCTTCTTCATGTCGGGGCAACTGTTCTCGCTGCTGGGAGCGATTCTGCCGGCCTGGGGCCATCACATCCGGTCCGGGTATAGCATCATCGGATGGTATTTCTTCAGCATGAATCTGGGCGTGCTGCTTTCGATGCGGGCTGCCCGGGCCTTACTTGCAGTGCGTCCCATTGAATTCGTCCTGGCGCTTTCCAGCGGCTTGGCGACGGCTTCGCTTTTGTTTCTGGCCACGGTTTCCGGGCCGGTAGAGCCGCAGTGGCGTATGGCCGGACTCTTTCTGATCGGCCTCAGCCTGGGACTGCTGCACGTGGCCGTATTCGAAGCGATCTCACCGCTCTATTCCCACAATCCCGCGGCTACTATGAACATCGCCGGGGCCATGTTCGGCCTCGGATCGCTGGTCACATCGTTGCTGGTTGCAGGCACGTTCTATGTATACACGGTCCCCAGCATTCTTGGCATCATCGCCATCATCCCTGGGTTCTTCTGCATATTCTATGCCCGTTCCACATTTCCCGCTGTAGCATCGCAACAGCGGCCCGCGCTGAAGCCAGCGTTGGGTGACTTCCGGTCTTTCAGCGGAGTGGTGTTTCTGCTGTTGTTGTTTTTTCAGTTTGGAAGCGAGTGGTCGATCGCCGGATGGCTGCCGTTGTTCTTGAGCCAACGCCTTGGCGTCAGTCCGGCAAGCAGCCTGTTTCTGCTAGCATTCTATTGGTTTTCGCTGCTGATTGGACGAGTGATCGCGCAGACTGCGATGCCTTACGTGAAACACACCCACCTGTTGTTCGGCAGCACGATCGCGGCATTGTTTGGCTCAATTATTCTAACCGCCACCAATAACGTTTCCGGAGCCTTCGTGGGGATCCTGCTGCTGGGCGCTGGCTTCGCTCCCATCTATCCGCTGGTGGTGGAAAAGATCGGCGGCAAGTTTCCGTACTATCGCCCCGGGCACTTCAACGGCATCTTTTCCTTCGCCATCTCGGGCGGCCTGCTGGCGCCGTGGAGCCTGGGATTTCTCTCGGATGCGTTTGGCATCGGAGTGGTGATGTTGATCCCCATGATCGGCGCGATTATGGTGTTCGTACTCACTTCCCTGCTCTGGCTGGAGATGCGGTTTAGCGTAGAGGTAAAGTAATCTCGCCGGCCGGTCCGCGATAGATCAGTTCCACCTTCTTGGCCTTTTTTCCATCGCCCTGAAAAGGGAAATACAGATACCCGGCAATGGGATGCGTGGCCGGCCCTTCGGCCAACGCGGCGTTGACAACCGCGTCCGCGGCGGTAACCGGCGCATCGCTGCTGGATGTTGAGTTGCCCGTGGGGTTTGAGATGGTCGGCCCCGTGGAGCCTTCTTCGCCGGGGACACGAGGCTGCTGGCGCGGACCGCCGATGGTGACGCCGCCCATGCCTATGCCAGCCGAAGCAGAGCCCGAGGGACGCGACGAAAACTGCGGGTACTTCAAAGAACTGGCTGCGAAGCCCGGTGACTGCGTCAGCAGTTCCTGCTTTTTGCCGTTGATGCGCAGGGTGAAATGCGAGATGGCGACCATTAGCGACTCCTCCTTCAACGGATAGACAGCCACTTCGACGGTCAAGTAATCGGGGACAAAGTAGCTCTTGCCGTCAGAGGAAACCACGTGCACCATCAGTTCCGCACCGATCGATCCCTTCGCGCCCGAAGCATGAGCAGGGTATTCTTCCACCTTCGGTTTGGCCGGCACCGGCTGCGCCGAAAGCATGGGGAGGAAGCTGAGAACCAATAATAGTTTCACAGCTTCCATTGTATCGTGGGGCAGATTGGTAATCTGCGGGCGAGTGGGACTCGCCCTTTTCGGAACGCCGGAGGGCCGATTGCCAATCGGCCGCAGAATGCCATTCTCCGCTACATCACGCGAGACTTCAAAGCATAGCTCGACAGCACGCGCATGTAATTTCCGCGTTCAAACGCCGAGGTATTCGGCACCGACTGATAACTCATCGAGCCCTGCATCTGCTGGATCGAATCGTACTCATTCTCCTGCATCCACGCCTTCAATTCGCGCTCGATCTCGGTCACGAAGCCGATGCCGCGGCGCAACATCACCGAGGTCATCATCGCTACACGCGCGCCGGCCATCATCGATTTCAAAACATCGAAAGCCGAATGCACGCCGCCTGTGATAGCCAGGTCGCAATGAACCTTGCCATAACAGATCGCCGTCCAGTGCAGCCGTAGCAGAAGTTCCGACGAGTTGCTGAGCAACAGATCGGGGACGACCTCAAGAGTCTGCAGATCGAAATCCGGCTGATAGAAGCGGTTAAACAGCACCACGCCCTTCGCGCCGGCATCGCTAAATCGGCGCACCATATTGGGAATGCTGCTGAAGAACGGGCCTATTTTCACCGCAACTGGAATGTGCACGGACTTCACGACGTGTTTTACCAGGTTAATGCAGTCGGCTTCAATCTGCGCTCCAGTGAAGTCAGGGTCAGTCGGCAGATCGTAAACGTTCAACTCCAATCCATCGGCCCCGGCGTCTTCCATCATGCGCGCATAGCGGATCCAGCCGCCCATGGAGTTGCCGTTGAGGCTGGCAATGACGGGCACCGTCACCGCCTCCTTGGCCTTGCGCAGGTGATTCAAATACGCATCCGGCCCCATGTTATACGCGCCCATTTCAGGCAGGTAGGTCAACGACTCGGCATAACTCTGAGAGCCGGCTTCCAACGAGCGATCGAGATCTTCGCTCTCCATCTCAATCTGCTCCTCGAACAGCGAGTGCAGAACAATGGCGGAAACCCCTGCGTCCTCCATGCGCCGGATATGGTCGATATCCTTGCAAAGCGGGCCCGCTGAAGCCACTAGCGGGCTGCGCAGTTTCAATCCCAGATAGTTCGTAGTCAGGTTCACTTCATGATTGCTAGACATGGGCTGGATCCTCTTTGGTTGCCGGTTTCGCGTTCTCGGCCAGGTGTTCGTAGAACGCGCGGCGCGTCCTCACATCGTTCTTGGCTTCGATCAACAACCGCGCCGCGGCTGTCGGATCGCTCTGCACGAGCATGGTGTAGCGTGTCTCGTTATAAATGTACTTTTCAAGCGGTAGCGAAGGTGCGCGCGAATCGAGTTGGAACGGATTCTTGCCTTGCTCTTCGAGTCCCGGATTGTAGCGGAACAGCGGCCAGTAGCCGCTATCGACAGCTGCCTTCTGCTGCTCCAGGCCATGCACCATGTCGTAACCGTGTGCGATGCAGTGGCTGTAAGCGATGATGATTGACGGACCATCGTGAGCTTCGGCTTCGACAAATGCCTTCAGCGTCTGCGCGTCACTGGCGCCCATGGCGATGCGAGCTACGTAGACGTTGCCGTACATCATGGCCATCAGCCCCAGGTCTTTCTTCCCGGAGGGCTTGCCGCCGGCAGCGAACTTCGCCACCGCACCGCGCGGAGTTGCCTTCGACATCTGGCCGCCTGTGTTGGAGTAGACTTCCGTATCCATCACCAGGATGTTGACGTTGCGGCCGGTGGAAAGGACATGGTCCAAACCGCCGAAGCCGATGTCATACGCCCAGCCGTCACCACCGAAGATCCAAACGCTCTTCTTGACCAGGGCGTCAGCGATACTCACCAGGTTCTTGGATTCCGGCGAATCAATCGCCGCGAGCTTCAACTTCAACTCAGCCACTCGGGCGCGCTGCTTGAAGATCAACGGCTCCGTCGATTGATCGGCAGTGAGGATCGTATCGGCAAACTCTTCGCCAACTTGCGCTTTCAATTTCGTCAACAGGTCCTTGGCTTGCAGCGACTGTTGATCGATGCTTAAGCGCATGCCCAAGCCGAACTCGGCGTTGTCTTCAAACAGTGAGTTCGACCAGGCCGGCCCGCGCCCTTCGCAGTTCTGCGTGTAAGGAGTGGTGGGCAGGTTGCCGCCATAAATCGACGAGCAGCCCGTGGCGTTGGCGACAATCATGCGGTCGCCGAACAACTGCGTGACCAGTTTGATGTACGGCGTTTCACCGCAACCCGAGCATGCGCCCGAGAATTCAAACAGCGGTTGCAGCACCTGGACATCTTTCAACACCGCATGGTTCATGGTCTCGCGGCCAGTCTCAGGCAGGTTGAGGAAGAAATCCCAATTCTTACGTTCCGGTTCGCGCAGCGGAAGCTGCGGAGCCATGTCTAGCGCCTTGTGCTTCACGTTGCTCTTGCTCTTGGCCGGGCAGACCGCGACACACAGGCCGCAGCCGGTGCAGTCTTCTACCGCGACTTGCAGCAGGTACATCTTGTCGCCGAAATCCTTCCACCGCGCGGAAGTGGACTTAAAGGTTTCGGGCGCGCCGGCCAGTGCCGTCTTTTCCGCGATCTTGCTGCGGATAGTGGCATGCGGGCAGACCAGAACGCACTTGCCGCACTGGATGCAAAGCTGCTCATCCCACACAGGAACATCCTGTGCGATGTTGCGCTTCTCCCACATCGCGGTGCCTGTGGGGTAGGTGCCGTCGATCGGCATGGCGCTGACCGGCAGCATGTCGCCGCGGCCTTCGATGATTTTTCCGAGTACATTCCGCACGAAGTCCGGGGCCTGTTGGGGGACAGGAGGGAGGATGTTAAACCGGCTTGTGGCTGTTGCCGGTACCCGGACTTCATGCAGATGATCGAGCGCGGCATCGACTGCCGCAAAATTCTTGCGCACCACCGCCTCACCGCGGCGGCCGTAGGTCTTTTCAATGGCCTTCTTGATGGCCCCGATGGCTTCGTCCTTCGGCAGCACGCCGCTAATAGCGAAGAAGCAGGTCTGCATAATGGTGTTGATGCGGTTGCCCATGCCTGAATCGCGGCCCACCGCGTAACCATCGATCACGTAGAACTTCAACTTCAGAGCGATGATCTTTTCTTGCACGTTGAGCGGCAGGTGATCCCAAACTTCCTCAGCGCTATAAGGGCTGTTCAGCAGGAACACCGCGCCGGGCATCGCCGCGTCGAGCACGTTCAACCGTTCCAGGAACGTGAACTGATGGCAGGCGATGAAGTTGGCGTTGTTCACCAGATAGCTGGAGCGGATCGGCTTGGAGCCAAAGCGCAGGTGCGAGATTGTGACCGAACCGGACTTCTTCGAATCGTACACGAAGTAGCCCTGTGCGTAGTTCTCGGTGTCTTCGCCGATGATCTTGATGGAGTTCTTGTTGGCGCCAACCGTGCCGTCCGCGCCCAGTCCGTAGAACAGGCAGCGCACTGTTGCCGGGTCTTCGGTCGAATAGGTGGGATCCCAATCGAGGCTGGTGTGCGTGACATCGTCGTAGATGCCGATGGTGAAATGATTCTTCGGTTTCGCTTTGCCAGCTTCCGCGAACACGGCGGCGATCATGGCCGGGGTGAACTCTTTCGAGGAGAGGCCGAAGCGGCCTCCGATAACGCGCGGCTTGGGACCATCGGGCGATTCCGCCATCGCGGTGATCACGTCCATGTAGAGCGGCTCTCCGATGGAGCCGGGCTCTTTGGTGCGGTCCAACACGACCAGCGTTTTCGCGGTGGCCGGGATGGCTGCGATGAAGTGTTCGACCGAGAACGGGCGATACAAGTGGATCTTGATTGCGCCGACCTTTTCGCCACGCTCCACCATGTAGTTGACGGTCTCTTCCACGGCTTCTGCACCGGAGCCCATCAGCACGATGACGCGTTCGGCATCGGGCGCGCCAATGTAGTCGAACAGATGATACTGGCGTCCGACGATGTTGGCGAACTTGTCCATCGCATTCTGCACGATCTGCGGGCAAGCGATGTAGTACGGGTTGACTGTTTCGCGAGCCTGGAAATAGACGTCGGGGTTTTGCGCGGTGCCGCGCAGCACGGGATGATCGGGCGAAAGGGCGCGTTTGCGGTGCGCGCGAACCAGTTCGTCATCCACCATGGCGCGCATGTCTTCCACATCCAACTGCTCAACCTTGGCGACTTCGTGCGAGGTGCGGAAGCCGTCGAAGAAATGTACGAACGGGACGCGGGATTCCAGCGTGGCGGCCTGCGAGATGAGCGCGAAGTCCATCACTTCCTGGACGGAATTAGAGGCAATCAGCGCGTAGCCGGTCTGGCGAACGGCCATTACGTCCTGGTGGTCTCCGAAGATGGAGAGGCCCTGCGCGGCGAGCGAGCGGGCGGCCACATGCATTACGGTCGGCGTCAGTTCGCCGGCGATCTTATACATGTTGGGGATCATCAACAACAATCCCTGCGATGAAGTGAAGGTTGTCGAAAGCGCTCCAGCTTGCAGCGCGCCGTGCAATGCGCCAGCGGCGCCGCCCTCGCTCTGCATTTCGATCACGGAGGGGACGGAGCCCCAGATATTTGGTTTGCCGCGCGAGGACCACTCATCGCTCCATTCGCCCATTGGGGACGAGGGCGTGATTGGATAGATGGCGATCACTTCGTTGGTCTTGTGCGCTACGTAGGCTGCTGCTTCGTTGCCATCGAGCGTTACTTTCGGGCGGGTCATGTTTTGGCGGTGCCTCCCTGTTTCAGAACTCATCAAGTTGCACGCGAGGGGCCAATTTCATTATTTAAGGAATTCAGTAGTGCGGCGAGGAGCGATGCGGAATTTCACGCAGACCCACGGGGCGGGGGTGATTGCGTGCGAGGCAAATGGCGCAAGGTGGAATCCGCAATTCTTTTGTTGTGCTGTGTTCATCTGTGTCCATCTGTGTTCATCGGTGGTTAATTTTGTTCGTGTCTCGGTACTGGACCAAGACATCATTAACCACGGATGAACACAGATGGACACGGATAAAACCAAATCTCGCCACGCTGTGGCGGTTTCGGTTTCGCCGCCCGGCTTTGGGGATTGTTCGTGGCGACCCAATTGCTCCAATATAGTTAGGAGATCCGCGTTGATACCCCTATTCCTATTCCTCGCCGCCAGTTCCCTGCCCGCGCAGACGCTTTCGAACGTCACGCTGGAAGGGTCGTACATCCTGCCCACAGAGGACCCGTCGATCAGCTACAACATCGGCACGCTGCACGACCCGATCACGCGGCTGCGCGCGCGACTGGCCTCGGGCGATGCAAAGCTCACGTTCGATGCCAAGCACGGCTGGCTGCGCTCGGTACTGCGCGAACTGCGCATTCCCACGACATCGCAGATGCTGGTGTTCTCGAAGACCAGTCTGCAGATCAACCGCATCTCGCCCGAAACCCCGCGCGCCCTCTACTTCGGCGACGACATCTATATCGGCTGGGTGCAGGACGGCGATGTGATTGAGGTCTCGTCAGTGGATCCGCAGAAAGGCGCGATCTTCTATTCGCTGAACCAGCGCAACTCCGCCTCGCCAGAGTTCACGCGTCGCGACGAATGCCTGCAATGCCACGCATCGCCGAAGACGCTGGGCGTGCCGGGGCATCTGGTGCGGTCGGTGTTCACGGGACTCGACGGCTTCCCGCTATTCCAGGCGGGCGGGTTCTCATCGGACGACCGCAGCCCGTTCGAAGAGCGCTGGGGCGGCTGGTATGTGAGCGGCACGCACGGCACGGCGCGCCACATGGGGAACATCTTCGCGCTAGACCGCGACCACCCCGATAAGCTCGACCTGGAGAAGGGTGCCAACCTGACTAGCCTTAAGAAGCTGGTGAACACGGAGCCGTATCTTTCGCCGTACAGCGAGATTGTGGGCCTACTCCTGCTGGAACACCAGGCCCGCATGCACAATCTGATTACAAGGGTGAACTACGAAACCCGCATGGCGCTGTCGCAGCAGGAGGGGATGAACAAGGCATTGGGCCGACCGATGACCGAGTGGTCCGATTCGACGAAGCGCCGCATCTACGGGGCTTCAGAGGTGCTGCTGAAGTACATGCTCTTCACCGAAGAGCAGCCGCTGAAGTCGCCGGTGAAAGGACCGACGACGTTTGCAGCGGACTTCGCCGCGGCGGGTCCCCGCGACGGGAAGGGCCGTTCGCTGCGGGATTTGGATTTGAAGACGCGCATGTTCCGCAACCGCTGCAGCTATGTGATCTACACGGATGCGTTCGACGCGCTTCCGAAGCCGGCTTTGGATTATATTTACAAGCGGCTGTTTGAGGTGCTGACGGGCGCGGATCAGTCAAAGCCGTTCGCCGGCCTGGGCGCGGCCGAGCGGGCTACGATTTTGGAGATCTTGCGGGAGACGAAGCGGGGTTTGCCAGAGTATTGGCGGTGACTTGGTTTGCTGGCGGCTTTCGCGCTAACATGGAATTATCTGCTTTAAGCATGATGGAGGATAACAATGATTGACCTGAGAGAGATTCGCTCCGTTACGGAATTCCAGCGCAACATTAAGGATTACGTTGGCAAGCTTAAAGAAAACAAGACCCCGCTGGTGCTCACGGTCAATGGCCGCGCAGAGTTGGTGGTTCAAGATGCGGAGAGCTATCAAATGATACTTGACCGCCTGGAGCGAGCCGAGACAATCGCGAACATTCGTATCGGAATGGAGCAAATCAAAAGAGGAGAAGGAATTCCTTTCGAAGTGGCAGAGGAACGCCTGCGCAAGAAGCATGGGTTTTCGCGTTGAAATTTCCCCACACGCAATCGGCGATATCGATGGAATCGCTGAAGACCTTATCAACTTGCGCCAATACCCTTCAATCAGAAGTATTGGAATGTCAACGCCTCCTGCGGTACCTTAACTGTCGGTTATCTCTGGACGGATAGCTGCTACCAAAGAAGAACGTAAAGAGAAGCAGACATATCATCCACACGATAGATAAATTAAACGCAAGGAAATACATTACTTTCTGATTGAAGCCTTTACAGGCATGCCACTTTTGTTTCTTCTCAGTCCACCATTCGCCTCCTGCGTATTCCCCAATGAACATGTAGACGAAGATAGCAACTGGACCGGTTAGGACACAGAGGAGGAGAAACGCGACGAGTATCCAATCGCCTAAGTCCCATGTAGTCATCATTCGCTTTACACCGCCTCTTTGTAACGTTCATAGCCACGAAATATGACCGGATGCTTTCCGCCGTGGTAGGGACCATCAAACACCAACGCGCGCAGTCGGCGTATCAACTCTCTAAGAGAGACAGGCTTCAGTTTAGGCATCGACTGGTTCGAGCTTGTCTTGACCAACTGAAATGCCATCGATAGCCGGGATCGGATGTCCAAGGCGAAGCCCAAGTACAATCCATTCCTCCAAAACACTCTGGAGTTCTTCGCGGCATGCTTCTAAACTCGGAGCAGTCGCCCAAACACCTTTGCAGCCGGGGATTCGTCCGAAATAGGGATTCGGATCTTCGATTATTTCGTACTCTGCCCGTTGCATGGCAGCGTGAATTAAATCCGTAAGCATCCTATTATTCTAGCGCCGCTGCATCGGCCGCCGTGGCCAGCGAGGCCACCACCGCGTAACCGGCCCCTTCGGCCCACGATGGGAAGTGAAATCCAAAGACAGCCGGCGCCAGGAAGCATCCAGCTTGCCTAAGCGATATAATTCGAAGAGGGACATCGCTATGACAGAAAGTATCATTGACGTAGTTCGGGCACTGACTCCGCAGGAACAAGACGCAGTCCGCCAATTTATCGGCTATCTTAAGCAACAAAGCGCCTCGTCCCAATCAGCATCGCCGTTTCTGCGTGCAGCCGACGAGTTTATCGAACAACATCCGGAATTGCTCCGGCGTCTTGCTCAGTGACTCTCTATCCTACAATCGAAGACACCATCGCCATTCACGATAAACTGATCGAACAATTTGGCGGTTCAGGGGGAATCAGGGATCTGGGCGCGTTGGAGTCTGCGCTTGCACGGCCGCAAAGTGGCTACTATCAGGACTTGATTCAAGAGGCCGCCGCGTTGTGGGAGAGCTTATCGCAGAACCATGCGTTTATCGATGGGAACAAGCGCATAGCTGTGACGATGACTGCCGCCTTTCTTAAAGTCAACGGAATCCGACTGGTATTCAACGACGCTGAGGCGTACGCTTTTTTACTAAGCCTCTATGAGTCTGGGCGGATGTGTTTCGACGAACTGGAGCGATGGCTGCGTCTTCACACAACTCATGATTAGCCCCTAGCCATCACTTTCCCAAAGCCTCGGCAATCGCCGCCTCGGCCAGCGGCCCCATCACGGCATACCCCGCCTCATTCGGCACAAACCCATCCGCCGAATACGCGGCCTTCATCGCGCGACCCTCAGCCAACGCCTGATAGTAATTAATATACGGAATCCCGTTCTTCGCGGCGTAGCCCTTCATCCAACCATTCAGCCCAATAATGCGCCCAGGGGGACGGAACACCACCACTGTATGCCCGGCGCAATCGCACACCGGCAGCACAGACGCGAACACAACCTTGATGCCATGCGCCTTGGCCAACTCAGCCATGGTCTGGAAATTATCGGCAATCGTCTCCTCGCTAGCCGGCCCCGCATGGCGGGCGATGTCATTCGAGCCGCCTTGAATCACAACCACAGCAGGCGAAAGATCGATCACATCCTGTCGAAAGCGGATCAACATCTGGCCTGTCGTCTGTCGACTGATACCACGATTCAAATACGGCTTACCAGGAAAGAATTTCGGCGCGCCCTCGGCCCCGGCGACCTCGCCCCAATGCTCAGTCACATCGTCGCCCAAAAACACCACGCGCTTCACACCCGGCGCGGGCTTCTTCAACTCGGAATTATCGCTGCCATAATGAACCAGGCCGCCCCAGTCCATCAGCAGACGGCGGGAGGCGGCCAGTTCACGTTCCAAATCATCGATATGTTTTTGGGTGTCCGCGTTCTGTGCAAACGCGGACTGCCCAAAAACAAAAACAGCGAATAACAGCAACTTCATTTTTTGATGCCGAAGCAATAAATCATGCCGTCGAACGTGTTGATGTAGATCTTGCCATTCGCCACCGCGATGCCGCTGAAGTGGTTGAACGTCTTGATCTCCTCACCGCTGTTCCACAGTTCCTTGCCGGTCTGCGCGTCCAGCACATACAACTGCGCGCGCGTCGAAAGCGGAATGCGGCGTTCGGGGCGGAAGTCCAGCCCGACATCCACATACGCCTGCGAAGTGTTCTCGCCGCTGCCGTATGCGATCACGGTGCCGTTGGCGATCACGGGCGGTTCGGCCTGGTTCATGTCGCGCGAAACCCATGCCGGATTCAGCCACACCTTGCCCTGCGCATTGGTCTCAACCTTGAAAGCCGCGATGGCGCCCTTCTTCACTTCGCCATGCTGAATCGGCGCTTTGAACTTCGGATGCTGTGCGCCCCAGAACGGAGTCAACACCCAGCGCGTGCCCTTGGAATCGAGCCACGATGCAAGTGAGCCCCAGATGCCGGCTTCCGCGAAATCGACGATTTCGTTGCAAAGTAGCGGCGTGCGATACACCGGCGTGCGATGGTCGTCGCCGCCAATCGCATCGGTGTCCATGAAGTACAGGCGGCACTCTTTGCTCGCGTCCACCGCGTACTCTTTGCCCTTGTAGGGGAAGATCACGGGCGTCACCTGCATGTCGAGATCGCGCTTGCGCAGCCACTCGGCATTCGAAGGTCCGTAGTAGTCCACCAGTTCGGCGTTCTTCGTCTGCGGGTTCTGCTTCACGCCAACGATGCCGTTGCCGTAGATACCGTTCTCCGAATCCCAGTTGCCATCGCCGGTGCCCGTGTAAAGCGTGCCGTTCTTGCTGATGGCCGGGCCGGAGCGTCCCCACATACCTCCGCCGGCGGGTCCCCAGCTGCCAACGATGTTGGTGGCGAGGTCGTAGATGTAGACGTTGTTCGGATTGCCGCCGCAGCCCTGTGCGGAGTGCGTGTAGATCGAATTGTTCCACAAGTTCAGCGCGTACGGCTTGCCGTTCGAAGGCATGAACTTCGCGGGCGCGACCAATTCTTCGCCGGTGCCTGCGTCCACTTTGTGCAGACGTCCATCCCAGCTTGCTGCGTAGATAATGTACTTGCCTGCGCTGGCGCCGGGGCCGATGACGACGTTGGCCGTCATGCCGCCGGGGCACAGCACGCTGGGGCCGCGGCCTGCGCCGTCTTTGAACGTGCTATCGAAGTGGCGCGTCCAAACCACCTTGCCGGTTTCGGCATCGAGCGCGAAGACGTTATCGGAAACGCCCGCTTCAATCACCAGCTGCTTGGGACCGCTGGGCGTGTCCACCTTTTCGATGACCAGTGGCTCCAGCAGGTTGTGCATGGCGCGCACCTGGTTATCCAGCTTGGTCTTCCAAAGCAATTTAATATTCTTGGCAGTGGATACGGAGATGATCTTCTCGTTCATCTGCCAGTTCGTTCTCATCGAGTCCCCGCCGTCTTGCAGCCAATCAGCGCTATGCGCCAACATGGCGGCGAACAGCAGTACACACGGGGCGGAGATCAGGGGCCTTCTCATTCGGTGACCTTTCTAACGTGGAGTTAGGCTCTACGTTTTGACTTTTATCGTCGAACCACATACTATACAACAAATAGCTTCGTGAGCAAAATGCCCCCGGAAAGTTTTTCGCTGGCGGGCATGGGCGCTGAAGTTTATTTGCAATTTTTTAGCAGTGTTGGAAAAGGAGTCCCAGTGACAGTTAGATTCTCCCTTGCAGCAGTCTCAGTGGCCTGCGCCCTGATCGGCCCCGGTGCGGCGTTCGCACAGCGAGGCGGTGGCGATTGGATGACCAGCGGATTCGATGCGCAGCGATCCGGTTGGGTGCGCAGCGATTCGCATATTTCCGAAGATTTCGTGAAGAAGGGCGGAATGGAGTTCCTGTGGAAGCTGAAGCTGAACGGCCAGCCCAAGCAACTGAACTCCGTGACGCAGCCAGCGCTGCTCGATTTTTATATCGGGTATCGCGGCTTCCGCACGCTGGGATTTTTCGGCACCGCGAATGACACGGTGATCGGCGTGGATACCGACTTGGCGCGCGTAGAATGGGAACGGACAATCGGTTCCAGCGCGAAGCCTTCGGCTCCATCGACGCTGGAATGCCCCGGCGGCATGACGTCGAATGTGACGCGCCGCACGGGCGTTGGCTACCCTCCCACTCCTGGTGCAGGCCGCGGCGGCCCGGGCCGCGCAGGTGGCGCAAAGTCGGCAGTCGGTGCGCCTGGCGAAGGTGCGGCACTCTTGAAAGACCAGCGCCCGCCACAGCAGTTTGGACCACCGCCCGCACAGCCTGCAAAGCCAGGCCGTACGCGGCCGGCCCCAGGAGCCAGCCCGTTTGGCCGCGGCGTATCCTGGCTTGACGCTTTGACCTCCGACGGCATGCTGCACTCCATGTACGTTTCAAACGGCGCTGAGCCGAATCCTGCCGTGAAGTTCCTGCCCCCGAACGCCAATGCGCAGGGCCTAATCATTTTCGACGGCGTGGCTTATGTCGAGACCGTCAATAACTGCGGCGGCGTGGAAAACGGCCTCTGGTCGTTGAATCTGGAATCGAAGGCCGTGTCGCATTGGAAGTCGAACAACAGCGCGGTAGATGGTTCGGAAGGCCCGGCAATCGGCCCCGACGGCACGTTCTATTCGACCGATGGTTCCGATCTGGTTGCGATTGAAGCGGGCAGTTTGAAGGTGAAGAGCAGCTTCAAGGGCAGCGCGAAGTTCACGTCTTCGCCGGTGGTGTTTGAGTTCAAGGGCAAGGACATGGTGTCGGTGATGGATGCCGATGGCACTTTGAGCCTGTTCGATTCAGCGAAGCTCGATGCGCCGGTTTCGAAGGTTGCCGTAGCAGGCGCCAAAGGTTATGCCGCAGGCGGCCTGGCAAGCTGGCAGGACACGTCCGGCACGCGTTGGGTGCTGGCGCCCTCGGCTTCGGCCGTTGTGGCCTACAAGGTCGTTGTAAACGCCGGCGCGATTGAATTCCAGACCGGCTGGACGTCGCGCGAAATGGTGGCCCCGCTTGCGCCGATGATCGTCAACGGGGTGGTGTTTGCTGTTTCCAGCGGAGAGATGCGCTCGGCTCCCGTGGCCGAACGGGCAAAGAAATCATCGGGCGCGGTGTTGTATGCGTTGCAGGCGGGCACAGGCAAAGAGCTGTGGAATAGCGGCAAGGCGATCACATCATTCGCACATAGCGGCGGGCTGGCGGCCGGCGGCAATCGCGTTCTTGTAGCCACCTACGACGGCACGCAGTATGCCTTCGGCTTCAAGATGGAACACTAGAGGAAATAGCGGTAGAATTGTTAGCGAAGAATATGAAAATAGTTCTACCGCTTTTCCTGATCGGCGCCGCAGCCATGTGGGCGCAGCCGCAACTGCCAGAGGGCAAGGGCAGTGCGGAAACACAGAAGCTTTGCACGCAGTGCCACGAACTGGCGCGCTCACTTGCGCCGCGCCAGGATCGCGATGGATGGCAAGGCACCATGGCGAAAATGATCGGCCTTGGCATGAAGGGCACCGAAGAAGAAATTGCCGCGGTGACCGACTTCCTGGCCAGCCACTACCCCGCCCCGGATGTTCCTCCCCTCAACGTCAATACCGCTACTGCGATTCAGTTTGAAAGCCGCCTCACGTTGCGCCGCTCGCAGGCCGCGGCCGTGATCGCGTATCGCGAAAAGAACGGCAACTTCAAATCGATTGAGGATTTGAAAAAAATTCCCGGCATCGATCCCGAAAAATTCGAATCAAAACGCGACAAGATCGTATTCTAGAAAACAGCCCATGTGGGTAGATTGGTAATCTGCGGCCGAGTGGCACTCGGCCTTCCGTGCTAAAACTCGACACCTTCCCATTTCGCGACCACCGCCGACGCCAGACAGTTCCCCAGCACGTTGACTGACGTCCGGCCCATGTCCATCACGGCATCGACGCCAAGCAGCACTGCAACACCTTCCAGAGGCAAAGAAAACGTGGCCAGAGTGCCGCTCAAAATCACCAACGCCGCCCGCGGCACGCCCGCCACACCCTTGCTGGTGAGCATCAGTGTAAGCATCATCATCACCTGCTGCCAGATGGTCAACTGCACGCCAGCGGCCTGCGCGACAAACACCGAAGCTAACGACAGGTAAAGAGTGGTGCCATCCAGATTAAAGCTATACCCAGTCGGAATCACAAAGCCCACTATGTGCTTGGGTACCCCAAACTTTTCCATATTCTCCAGCGCAAGAGGCAAAGCCGCCTCGCTCGACGCTGTCGAAAAGGCAATCACAAAAGGCTCGCGAACAGCGTGAAAGAAGCGCACCATCGGCAGACGCACCACTGCCGCGACCAGTCCGAACACCAGCGCAACGAAGACGATCTGCGCCACATACATCGTCAAAATCAGCTTGCCCAAACTAAACAGCACGCCGAAGCCTTTGCTGCCCACCGTGACCGCCATGGCCGCACCCACACCGATGGGAGCAAGCAGCATTACATACTTGGTGTACCCAAACATGACCTCAGCCAGCGAACCGCAGAACTGCACGACAGGCTCCGCCTTCAACCCGGCAGCCACGCACGCAGCCCCGAAAATAAAGGCAAAAACAACAATCTGCAAGACCTCGCCTTTCGCCATCGCGTCAATGATGCTGGCTGGAAACGTGTGTTCCAAAATGCCGGCGATGGTTGCCGGCGCCTGCGTCGCGAGGGCTTCCGTTGAAGATTTTTCCAGCCTCATACCGACACCCGGTTGCACAATGTTCACAGCAGCCAGACCAATGATCAGCGCCAACGTCGTCACGATTTCAAAATAGAGAATCGCCTTCCCGCCAATGCGGCCCATTGTCTTCACGCTACCAGCACCTGCGATGCCATAGACCAGCGTGCCAAACAACAAAGGCGCGATGATGCTCTTGATGAGCCGCAAAAAGATATTGCTGACGGGCGAGAGTTGCTTGGCAATATCCGGCTGAAAATAGCCGAGGGCAATCCCGGTGGCCATGCCAACGAAGATCCAGGTCGTCATCGAAATGCGCTTCATCAGCGTTCACCCCACTTGAGCTTTTCACGCAGCACATCGAAGAACATCAGTTTCGGCGGACGAATCAGGCGAATCGCTTTCGATGAACTACGGCAGATAACGCGGTCGTCGCGTTTAAGCGGTTCGCCAACCTGCCCGTCGACAGTGAGAAAAATGGAATCGTCTTCGCCCAACGCAACTATCTGAATCACGCTGGTGTCGCTTACAATCACCGGCCGGTTGGTAAGCATGTGCGGACAAATAGGCGTGATGGCGAGCGCGCCCACGGATGGGAAAATGATCGGCCCGCCGGCAGAGAGCGAATACGCGGTGGAGCCGGTAGGCGTGGCGATGATCAAGCCATCGGCCTTGTAGCCACAGACGAAATGATTGTCGACATAAGCGTCGAGGTCGATCACGCGCGCGATGGATGCCTTGGTAAGGACCACATCATTGAGCGCATCGTAGGTGGCAACATGCGCGCCGCCACGCATGATACTGCACTCGAGCATACGGCGCAGCCCGATGCGGTGTTCGCCCCGTAGCGCGCGTTCCAACTCTGGAAACACATCCTCAATCGCAATAGCCGTGAGAAACCCAAGGCCGCCAAGATTCACGGCGAACAGCGGAATCTCCGCGCCGCCAATGGCGCGAGCAGCCGATAGCAGTGTTCCATCGCCGCCAAGCACGATGACCAACTGCGTGCCCGTGGGAACATCCTCACGGCGCATGCCATCCTCGCGGCCCAGATACACCGCCGTCTGCGAGTCGTAGCGCGCTTCAATGCCGCGCGCGTACAGCCACTCAAACAAGCGCGGTACCAGCGTGATCGCCTCCGGCGACTTTGGCTTACTGACAATTCCTACGCAACTAATGACGTCCATAAAGGAGAAATTCTTTGTTCCCTTCCGCGCCGAGCACGGGGCTTTCCATAATAGCGGTTTTGAAACCTAACGCCTGAACAGCCGCTTCAACCTTATCGCAACACGCCTGGTGCAATACAGGGTCGCGCACAATGCCACCCTTGCCAACCTGGCCGCGGCCCACTTCAAACTGCGGCTTCACCAGAATGACCATTTCGCCTTCGGCTGTGAGCACCTGCACCAGCGCCGGTACAATCATGGTGACTGAAATGAAGCTGACATCGCAAACAGCAAGCGATACGGGCTCGTCCAGATCGGCTAGCGTCAGATACCGGCAGTTGATATTTTCGCGCACCACAACGCGCGGGTCGGTACGAATCTTCCAATCCAACTGGGCGCTGCCCACGTCGTAGGCAAACACGCGGCGCGCGCCACGCTGCAACAAGCAATCGGTGAAACCGCCGGTCGAAGCCCCGGAATCGAGACAGACGCGGCCCGTGACATCGATGTGGAAGTTGTCGAGCGCGGCCTGCAACTTCAATCCGCCGCGGCTTACAAAGGGCAGCTTCGCCGCAAGTTCCACTTTCGCATCGGCGGCAACCGATTGCCCCGCCTTGGTGATCTTCTGGTTATCGACGGTGACTTCGCCAGCCAGGATGTAGGCCCGCGCTTTTTCGCGAGAGCCGGCCAAGCCGCGCTCCAGCACGAGTTGATCCAATCTGATTTTGGGCGTCTGCTTCAAGCCGATCTCTGCACAATCAAGTCTGCCAGTTCGCGCAGATGCACCGCGCCCTCGCCGAACTGTGCAAGCGCAGCGTGCGCGGCCAGGCGTTCCTGCTCTGCCATGACGGCCGAAGCCTCTAAACCATAAACGGCAGGAAATGTGATTTTGTGTTGCGCGGCGTCTTTACCAGCGGTCTTGCCCAGCGCTTCGGAGGATTGGGTGACATCGAGGATGTCATCGACAATCTGAAACGCCAGGCCTATGTGTTCCCCATATGCCGAGAGTGCTTCATACTGCGAAACTGAAGCACCCGCATAGATAGCGCCCATGCGCACGCTGCCACGCAGCAGAGCACCGGTCTTGGCGCGATGGATGCGCTCCAGCAATGCCGCCGTAGGCGCTTGGCCTTCACCTTCAATATCGTGCACCTGGCCTGCGATCATGCCGCCGACTGTGCCCGACGAGGTCGCCAGTTCGCGAATCAATGCGACCTTACGCGAATCGTCAATGCCCTGCAAATTCGATAAAACTTCAAAGGCCACTGTCAGCAGCGAATCCCCGGCGAGGATCGCCATCGCTTCACCAAACACCTTGTGCGAGGTGGGGCGGCCGCGGCGCAGATCGTCATTGTCCAGCGCTGGCAGATCATCGTGGATCAACGAATAAGTATGGATCATCTCCAGCGACGATGCCGCGTCCTCCACACCCGCAGGCGAGGGCGCAATACAATTCGCTGCGGCGATGCAGAGGATCGGCCGCACACGCTTGCCACCTGCGAACAAGCTGTAGCGCATGGCGCGATGGATGGTTTGCGGCTCAATGGATTCGGCCGGAACAAGCCGCTCCAGCGCGGCGTCAACAATCGCCGTTTGCGCCGCAAGATACTCTTTAATACTCATGCTTCAAATGGCTCCGCTTCCGTGCGGTTGCCGCGCTTAATGATCTGCTCGATCTTGGTTTCAGCATCGCCCAACTGCTTGCGGCATTGATCGCTGAGCGACATTCCCTTTTCAAACAGTTCGATCGACCGCTCTAGCGGCAGATCGCCCTTCTCCAACTGTTTCACGACAGCTTCGAGTTCTTCAAGGCCGGCCTCGAAACTCGCTACGGATTGCTTTTCTTCAGGCATCGATTAATTTTACCTGCCAACGGGCTGCGGTTTCGAGCATGGTGTTCCAAACGCCTTCGGGAATGGGGATGCCATCGCGGCGGCGTTCCTGTTCCATGCGCAGTTCCGGCTCCCCCGCCACCAAAACTTCGTCGTAATCTGCCGCCGTTGCGGCGGACTTGATCATGCCAACCAGCTTGTCCATGCGGCCTTCAAACGCATCGGCCGCCATGAAGCGGCGTACATCGATGGCGAGGAAAAACTGGCTCACGCGCATAGGACGGCCTTTAATGCGGATGCCGCCGAGTTCGGTACTCATCGCCCCGCCGCCAAGAACAGAGCAAAGGATCTCAACCATAACCGCAAGGCCGCTACCCTTGTATCCGCCGAGCGGCATGACCATACCGCCATTCAACGCTTTCTCTGTGCTTGTAGTGGGGCGGCCATCGGAATCGAGCGCCCAACCGGCGGGAATCTCTTTTACGCCATTGATACCGGCTTTGTAGATCTTGCCTGCGGCCACGGTTGTTGTCGCCATGTCGAGCAACCATGACTTATCGGGCGGCCCAGGTACCGACATGCAGATGGGATTGGTCCCGATGCGCGGTTCCTTCGCCTGCCACGGCGCAACCATCGGTGAGGCGTTGCACATGATGATGCCGATGTTGCCGGCGGCCGCGATGCGCTGCGCCCAATACGCGCAGGCCCCGAAGTGGTTCGATTCGCGCGTGACCACAATGCCGATGCCGTGCTCAGCAGCCATCCGGTTTACGTGGCGGCAGCAGATTTCTGCGACAGGCGCACCAAGCCCGTTCTTCGCGTCATAGACCATCACGCAGCCGCTTTCGCTGGCAATTTCACCATCGTTGTAAGCATCGATGTTGTTCGCCATCAACTGGTTCACATAGAACGGCAGCAGTTGCACGCCATGCGAATCCACGCCACGCAAATTTGCGGCAACCAACGATTCTGCAATCAATGCGGCCTTGGCCTCTGGCAAACCGCTTGCAACCAGAATTCGAAATGAGAAGTCTTCCAGCCCTTTGTGCGAAACCGTCATTCCGCGACGAGTCCCCTGCCCAGTTCGATCAAGCGCGCAGTCTCTTCGGGCGTGAAGGTACGAGCGGCGCGATTGGCGATTCCCAACGTGCCGGCAACAGCATCGCCACGAAAGATCGGCACAACCAAAGCACCCTCCATACCGGTGGCACGTGCACCCGCCTGGACGTCGCCGCTGGTGTCCGTCTGCAGATTGCAGACTGTGATGGGTTCGGCGCGTTGAGCCGCCAGCCCGGCCATACCCTTACCGATGGGCACGAGCCGCACCCGCTCCAGCACCACTTCAGGGATCGACGCGGTGGCAGCCTTCAAGTGCAGCACGCCGTCCTCTTCCAGCAGATGAATCGTCCCGCTATCGGCACGAAACTCCGCGACAATGGCTTCTAATGCGTCGTTCATGGCTTACTTCTTAATCGGATTCAACAACTGTTGAATCTCGGGCTTGTCGAGATCGGTCCCCATCACAACCCGGGCACTCAGGTCGATGCGCTTGGGCGGCGACTGGCCGTTCAACTTATCGGCCAGCGATTTCACCGCATCATGCCCCATCTTGAATGGGTCCTGCACAACCATCGCCTGAATCGTGTTCTCCTTCAGCGCTTCGACCAAGCCATCGCTCGAATCAAACGTGACCAGCTTCAATTTACCGGAAAGATTACGCGCCTTCACGGCCTGCGCAGCGCCAACCGAGCTCGGTTCAGCGGAAGCGAACATGCCGTTCAGGTCAGGATTGGCGGTCAACATATTCTCCGCCGCGGACATTGCTTTCGCGCGGTCCGACATGCCGAATTGCGTGGCCACAATCTTGATCTCTGGAAACTCTTTGGCTATCGTTTCCTCAAAGCCACGCTCGCGATCCATAGTAGAAACAGAGCCGGGCGCGTTCATCACAACAGCAACCTTGCCCTTATTGCCGATGAGCTTGGCCAACGTGCGCGCACCCATCTGACCGGCCTCGAAATTATTCGTGGCGATGAAGGTCATGAAGTTATCGGAGTCCACGCCGGAATCGAAAATAGTGACCGGAATGCCAGCAGCCTTGGCGCGTTCCAGCGAATTATTGAGCGCCGTCTTCTCCGTGGCCGCCAGCGCAATCGCATCTACCTGGCGCGCAATGTAGCTATCCAGAATCTGAATCTGACGGCTGTAATCGGTTTCGGCGGGAGGGCCGTTCCATTCCATCTCCAGGCCGTATTCCTTGGCGGCCGCCTCAGCACCGGCACGAACCGTCAGCCAGAAGATATGCGCAGTGCCTTTGGGGATGACCGCGATGGTGCGCTTCTTCGAGCGATTGCATCCGCCCAGCAATGCGAGAATCAGCAATAATCCTACACGCACTCTCATTGAGCCACCCAGCCTCCGTCGATCAAAATGTCTGTACCAGTAATGAAGCCCGCTGCATCTGAGCAGAGAAACAGGGCCAGTTGTCCAATTTCTTCCACTTTACCCCATCGGCCTGCGGGAATCTTGGAAAGGAACTGTGCGTTCAAAACGGGGTCGTTCATCAAAGGCGTGTTCATCTCCGTGCCGAAGGGGCCGGGGCTGATGCCGACAACGGTGATGCCGTCCTGCACCAGTTCCAGCGCCAGCGCTTTGGTGAAGCCCAACAATGCGGCTTTGCTCGATGAATACGCGGTGCGGCCTGCGATCGACACATGGCTCATGATTGACGTCATGTTGATGATGCGCCCATATCCGCGACCTTTCATCTGCGGAACAAATGCGCGGCTGAGCAGGAAGGCGCTGGTGAGGTTCGTAGCCATCACCCGGTTCCATTCTTCCAGCGTAAACTCCTGCACCTGCTTGCGGATGTTGATGCCCGCATTGTTGATCAGAATATCCAGCTGACCAAAGCGGGCCAGCACGTCCTGCTGCAGCTTTTCCACTTCGGCTTCATTGGTGACGTCAACAACAAAGGTCTCGGCCTCGGAGCCGCGCTCGCGTACGCCTGCTGCAGAGATCTGCAAAGCCTCAGCGTCACGGGCAACCAGCGCGATGCGCGCTCCGCCTTCGGCCAACGCATAAGCCATCGCTCTGCCGAGTCCACGGCTGCCGCCGGTGATCAATGCCACGCGGCCTTCTAATGGTTTTGTGCTCATAAACTATTTCGGAATCGAATTCAAGATCTTATCGCAAACGTCCTGGGGCGAGTCAATATTTTCGATGGTGTGGCGAGTCGATTCGCCCGCTGCGGAGATGGAGAGGTTCCCCAACCCCAACATTCGCTGCATGACGGTTTGCTCCACATGCACGTCACCCAGTTTGCGCAATGGCATGGAGCGGCGCGCCTTGGTAAGGAAGCCAGTATCGACGTGAACGTTTTCGCCCTCAATTGTGAGCTTTGTGGCAAGCAGCGAAATGTGCTTCATCGCTGCGTACAAATCGATCAGAACACCAAGCCCGAGGCAGACATACCCGTAGTAGGCGGGCTTGACTTCGATAAGCAGATACGCGCCGCTTATCATAATCAGGCCTGCAAAAATGTAGTAAGGCAGAATTGGCTTGCTGCTTGGCTTAACCACCATGTCGGACATGAATACCCCCAGAAGGCTTATTGTATAGCACTATGGTGCTTGGAGTACGATTGAGATATGCAGAAACCAACAATCGTAGCGGCGATCTGCGCGGTGCTGTCCGGCACCACGCTCCTGGCTGACTTTTCATACGAACAAACATCGCAAATGACCGGAGGATTTCTTACGAAGATGCCGGCGATGCTCGGCGGAAACAAGATGCGCGAACCGCAGCGGAGCACGATTGTCGTGAAGGGCAACCGGCTCGCGCACATCTACGCCGACCACGCATCGATCATCGATCTGGACAAAGAAACCATCACCGACATTCGCTTCAAAGACAAAGCATATACCGTCATGACCTTCGCCGAAATGAAGCAGATGATGGAATCGATGCAAGCAAAGAGCAAGGACCCCAATACACCCGACACCGAATTTGCAATCGACATCAAGAAGACCGGGCAATCCAAAGTTGTCGCAGGCATGAAGGCCGACGAAACCGTGATGACCTTCAAAATGAAATCCACCGACCCACGCAGCGGTAAAGAGGCCACCATGACCATGATCAACGACATGTGGTTGGTGAAGAGCGTGCCCGGCTACGAAGAAGTCCACGAGTTCTACAAGCGCATGGGGCAGAAAGCCAGTTGGATGTCCGCGGGCGGATCGAGCATGCCTATGGCCGGACCTGCCGCCGGCATGAGTCAGGCGATGTCCGCCGCAATGAAGAACGCCGACAAAATGGAGGGCGTTGCGGTATTGCATGTTATGCGAATGAACCCGGAAGGCATGGAAACTGGCGATGCGCAGGCCCAAGGGCAGGCCGCCGCCCAACAGCAACAGCAGCAACAGCCCCCACCGCAAACCGCCGAGCAATCGGCAGCGAGCGCAATCGCCGGACGCTTCGGCCGAGGCTTGGGTGCCGGCTTGGGCGGACTCCGCAAGAAGAAAGGCGACCAGCAGGACGCACCCCCGCCCGCTCAACAGCAACCCACGGATAAACCTGCCCCCGCCTCACCAGGCGACAATTCCCTGATGGAAATGACCATCGAAAGCGGAGCCTTTTCAAACGCCCCGGTGGATGCTTCGAAATTCGAAGTCCCCGCCGGATTCAAGCTGGTTCAGAAGCGCACCGGCCGTTAGTCCGAGGTAGGGCGGGCTTCAGCCTGCGGAGGGCTTGAGCCCGACAGTCGATTCACGTACAGTGCGTGCTCCAATCACGAAGCGGCATCCAAAGCCGCCAGTTTGCGGAGCACGCCCTCCGCCAGTTCAATCCCATAGTCCTCATTATCCCCACGCGCAGGAAACTCCGAATACAACAGGAAATTGCGCAACGCCACTTCATAGGATTGCCGGGCCGCCAAAACATCCCCATTCTGCAAAACCTCGTCGCCGTACTTCTCCGCCCCATAACCCAAAGCAGCAAAGGAACCCATTCCTTCCAGCCCCGTCACAGTTGGCCGCAACAACCGCGCGGCCTCAGTCAACCGGCCTTCCTCAACCATCACACGCCACGGTTCCAGCATCGCGCCATTATTGAGCAGGTTTTTCACGCGCCCCCTCCGCTTCGTGAATCGGCCATGTAGCGCGAAGCGCATCGGCATAGGGTCCGATCTTCTCTACCGGAATCGCCTGGAAGCCGAGGCGAAACGCCGGCGAGCCAGGCCACAACCGGTAGTCGTCCTTCTCCGGCGCAACGAACAAAGGATCCGCCGCCACCGACGTACTATCCAGGCCTTTCACGCGCCAGGCGTCCAACGAAACGTCGCCATCCTTGCCACCGAGAGTGATGCGCATCGGATCGCCTGTGCCGTTCCAATACAGATTCGACTCCCAAACATTGTTATCCAACGGCAGATTGCGGCTGGAAAACAGCTTCGACTTCGGGTCGCGGTAGTAAACAATATTCCGCCGAAAAACATTGCCAGTCATGATCATGCCATTCGGCAACACCGCATCCACCGGAGCAGTCCCCATGTTGCGCATGTTCTTCCAGGCCGGTTGGTCTTTCACGGAATTGTAGCCAACTATCATCGTCGGCAAATGCGAGGTCCAGTAGCTATGCTTGCTGGTCCAGCCGTTGAACTCGGCCTGCTGCAATTTGCCGTCGACGAAAATATTATTCTCAATCAGATTGTCGCGGCCATTGTGTAGGTGGATCAACCCGCGATAGGCGCGCGCCACGATGTTTCCGATCACATCCACGCCCCCGGTGTTATCGTCCAGATAGATTCCCCAGGAATAATGCGGCGACACCCAGTGCCCGTTTTCAAAGCCATACCCGAGACTATCGTGCATATAGTTATAGCGGATCTTGGTGCCGCGCGAAGAGATCCAATCGCGGCCGCCTGTATACACCGCGCCTGTGTCGGCAGTTTCCAGATTGACATGACGCAAATGGTTGTAGTCGATCTCCAAATTGTTACCGCTGAACATAATCGCCATGCGCGGCGTATCGTGTATCAGGTTATGGGTCGCTCGATTGCCGCAGCCATTCAGCAGAATTCCCACGCCTTGCTTGTAGTAAACGCCGACGTGATGAATGTAGTTGTTATCAGCGTAGTTGCCTGCCGCGGTTAGAGTGATGCGATCGCCACCACTGATGGAGATGCCATTGCTGCCGATCTGCGAAATGTCGTTCCCGGCAACTCCGTTCTGCGAGCCGCCATTCACGGCAACCGCTGAGCCGTTATAATCGCCACCATTGCGAATGGTGTTGCCGGCGATAAGAACATGCGAAGTGTCCGTCAGTACAATCGCTGTGCCCGCGAAATACTCAAACGAAAAGCCGCGAAAGGTGACGTAGCTGGTTCCCTTCCCCATCTCCAGAATGCTGCGCTGAACTGGCGCGTAAACCGTCAGCCCCTCAGCCACAACGCCATCGGGAGGCCAGAAATACAGGGTCTCCGATTGCTTGTCCAAATACCACTCACCAGGCGCATCCAGCTCTTCAAAGAGATTCTGCACGTAGTAGCGGTCGCCCGGACGAATCGTGTACGAGCATTCACCCGCCAGCGTCACCTTGCGAGTATCCGCGTCAATCGACTTGATGGGCACAATGTTGTTCCACCAGTTGTAACGCGGAAAGATGAACACCTCGCCCTGTTCCGGATGCGCCCACTTGCGCAGATCCTGGCTCTTGAAACTCATGCTGTGCTTGTCTTCGCCATCCACGTTCTGATACATCGGAATGGCCTTGCCGTCCGCGTAGGCCCAACCACCGCCATAGGGGTTAGATGCATCGAAGTTCGGATAGCGGGCCAGCGGTTGCCGCTTGCCGCCAAAAAACAGTTGACGGAAGTAGCCGAGGTTTGCGGCACTGGCTTTGAGGATCTTGCCTTCATGCCGCGTGAAGCCTGTGATCGCCGCGGCCAAGGTCAGCACAGGCTTTTCGTCTTTGTAGGCGCGATAGACGATGGGCGCAGTCGCGGTGCCAGAGTCCTTCGCGTCCAGCCGCAAAGCCTGGCGCATGGAATAAACACCGCCACGCACATACACAGTCACCGGCCCGCCGGCAGTCCCGGCTTTGCGAACTTCGTCACGCGCATGAGCTAAGGTTGCGAAAGGGGCATCGATGGTTCCACGAGCGGAATCGCTGCCGTTGTTTGCTACGTAAAAATTGGTATCCGCCATTACGGGCAGATAAGCTAGTAAAATGAGAACCCGTATCATAACCTCATCATAGTATGCGAAACCGAATGACTCGACGCGAACTTCTCATCGCCCCCGCGGCGGTAGCCCTTGCTGCGCAATATGCATCGGCCGAGACGATGCCCGGAACGCAGCCGCTAACCTGGGATGGCGACCTCTCAGAACGTATGATGGACGGCGCGCATGCGTTCGTCGAGCGGCAGATCGCCGAGGCGCCGGCGCTCCGCGCAAAGTTCTGGCGTCGCAACACGTCGAGCGCTGACGCCTACGGCAATTCCATCAACGCCAATATTGCGCGCTTCCAGCATCAAATCGGCGTCGTTGATCCACGCGTGGAAACACACTGCGAACGCTTCGGCGACGACCCGGATACCGCGCTCGTCGCGGACATGCCCGCCTACACCATTCATCAGGTGCGCTGGCCGGTGCTTGAAGGCGTTACGGGCGAGGGCCTTTTGCTAACGCCGAAGAGAACACCGCTGGCATCGGTCGTCGCACTTGCGGATGCGGTCAATTCGCCAGAGCAACTCTGCGGCCTGGCGCTGGGCATTCCGGCCAGCGGACAGTGGGCCCGCCGCCTCGCCGAAAACGGAATCACCGTCGTCATCCCTACCACCATTGACCGCACGGCCCGTTGGTCCGGGCACGCCGATATTCAAGTGACCGATCAGACGCATCGCGAATGGATCTACCGCCAGGCCTTCCACATGGGCCGCCACATCATCGGCTACGAAGTTCAAAAAGTGCAAGCAGCGGTGGACTGGCTTACGCGGACTAAACCTGCGGCCACGAAGATCGGCGTTGCAGGCTTCTGCGAAGGCGGCCTGGTAGCCTTCTATGCCGCAGCCTGCGACATGCGCATCGACGCCGCCCTTGTCAGCGGCTACTTCGAATCCCGGCAGGCCGTCTGGTCCGAGCCCATCTACCGTAACGTGTGGGGACTGCTGCGCGAGTTCGGCGATGCGGAGATCGCCACGATGATCGCGCCGCGTCCGCTGGTGCTTGAGTACAGCCGCCCCACCGACATCACCAATCACAAGGGCAGCGTGCGCACACCGCCGTTTCAATCCGTGAAATCGGAATTCGACCGCATCGGCACACTCCTGCCCAAAGGGTTTCAGCATCGCGAGTTGATCCCTTCGAACGGGCAGCCTTCGGTAGTCGCAGGATCGCAACCAGCCATCGAAGCCTTCGCCCGCGCGCTCGGCGTTGACGCAAAGATGCCCGTCTCAGAGGCGATCCCCGTCGACCTGCGCACACAGTTCAATCCGGACCATCGCATGCGCAATCAGGTCATGGAGCTGGAATCGCACGTGCAGTTGCTCATCCGCAAATCCGAAAAGCTCCGTGAACGTCAGTTCCTGTATAAAGTAATGCCAGAGCTTGCCGACAACGTCTGGACCACCAGCCTGCGTACGAAAGGCCAGGCCGCGGCCAAGTTCATCGAAGGCTCGAAACCTTACCGCAAGCAGTTTCACGAAGAGGTGCTGGGCCGCTTCGAAGAGCAGCTGGTGGCGCCGAATCCTCGAACGCGGCGCATCTACGACAAAGAGAAATGGACTGGCTATGAAGTAGTGCTCGATGTCTGGAAAGAAGTCTTCGCATGGGGCGTTCTATTGATCCCCAAAGACATCAAACCCGGCGAGCGCCGTCCCGTAGTAGTCTGCCAGCACGGCCGCCGTGGAGTTCCGCAGGATGTGATCGAAGGCGACAACAGCTACTACCACGACTTTGCGGCCAAACTCGCCGAACAAGGCTTCATCACGTTTGCGCCGCACAATCTCTATCGCGGCGAAGACCGCTACCGCTATCTTTCGCGCAAGGCCAACGGCGTGAAGGCGTCCATGTTTTCGGTGATCATCAGCCAGCACCAACAAATCCTGCGCTGGCTGAAATCGCTGGCCATCGTCGACCCGGCGCGTATCGCATTTTACGGCCTCAGTTATGGAGGCGAATCGGCCGTGCGCATTCCTACCATAGTCGAAGACTACTGCCTGTCGATCTGCTCCGGCGACTTCAACAGCTGGACGGAAAAGGTGGCGGCCACGGACTTAAACTTCGGCTTTATGTACAGCATCGAATGGGAGATGCCGTACTTCAACATGGGCTCGACCTTCGACTACGCTGAGATGGCCTATCTGATGCTGCCGCGCCCATTCATGGTGGAGCGCGGCCACAATGACCGCGTCAGCCGCGATCAATGGGTGGCGCGAGAATACGCCAAGGTTCGCTGGCTCTACACGCAGTTGGGGCTAGGCGATAAGACCGAAATCGAGTACTTCAACGGCGGCCATACCATCAATGGGGAAGGAACCTTTCGATTCCTTCACAAGCATTTGAATTGGCCGGGCTAGTCGAACTCGAGCTTCGGCGCCGATTGTTCCTGACCCACGCGGCCGATCGCAATGTCAGCACGATAGTAGTTCTCGCCCTTCATCCGATTGCCGGACATACGGCGCAGCATGGCCAGTTGGCCCGTATGCGTGAGCGAATCGGCAATGGCACCCTGGAAGATTTTTTCCAGTGGAACGGCAACTGGCTCGTCCGATGCAAGGTAATCATCGAAAGCCGCCAACGCAGTGTGGAAGCGGGCAACCCCATCGGCCCACGGAAGCGCAGGCGAATTGTGCCATTCCTGTTTGCCTTTGGCAATCGATAACGCCCAGTCGAGTAAATCGCCCAGATGGGCCAAAATCTCCGCGGGAGTCCTCGATGACGGGTCTGCTTTATAAGTTCCGAACTCGTCGCCGACTCCTCGCAGAGTCTTGCCCGCCCGGTAGGCGAGCGTGGCCAGTGCGTGGCGCAAAAATTCCCTGCTCATAGTGTTCGATTATCTCATTACTCGGCGTGCCGCTCCTGCTGCTTTCCACTCGCCCGGGAATTCCATAGAATAGAAGTGCCCTCATGAAACTAACACTTCCGCAATACTCTATCGGCGTCGGCGACCGCTTCGGTCATCAGGCCGCGCCCCAACTTCGCGCCTGCCAGTTCGCGACCGAACGTGGCGCAATGGTCGCGCCGGTCTGGAATAAATCGAACCGCGAACATACGCTCGTCGGCTCAAAACCGGCTGACACGCGTCCCCCCGTGGAACGCGCAGTGAAAGCGGCCGGATGGACGCTGCCCTACTTTTTGGATGCCGACCACATCAACCTCACCAACGTCGCGGGCTTCCTGCCGGTGTGCGACTTCTTCACCATTGACGTGGCATCGGCCATCGGCGGGGAGTGCCCGGCGTCCGACATCGACGCGTTTCTGGCGCGTCATCCCGAACTCACCGGGACCCTTGAACTCGAAGGCGCACCGGGCCTGATCGAATTGACCGAAGCCCGCGTGCGCGCAGCCGCCTTCAAGTACCTTCCGGCGATCCGCCAGGCCGGCGTGATCTATCGTCATATCGAAGCCGCAAAGGGCGCAGGCAACTTTGTTCCCGAAGTTTCCATGGATGAGACCGAAGAGCCGCAAGGCCCAGCGGAACTGCTCGTGATTTTGGCTGCCGCAGGCGATGAACAACTGCCGCTGCAGACCATCGCACCGAAGTTCACTGGACGCTTCAACAAGGGCGTGGATTATGTGGGCGACATCGAAGGCTTCGACAAAGAGTTCCGCAACGATCTCGCCGTATTGAAGCATGCCGTTACACGTTACGGTCTGCCTGCCAACATCAAGCTGAGCGTGCACTCGGGCAGCGACAAGTTCTCAATCTATCCGCTGATCCGCAAAGCAATGAAGGATACCGGCGCAGGCGTGCACTTGAAAACAGCAGGCACCAACTGGCTGGAAGAGCTGATCGGCCTGGCCGAATCAGGCGGCGAAGCGCTCGCCGTGGTGAAGGACATTTACGGCATCGCCTATGGCCGCCGCGAAGAACTCAGCTTGCCCTACGCTGACGTGTTGGATATCCGTCCGGAGAAGTTGCCCACACCTGACACCGTGTTGGGATGGAACGGCGCGGAATATGCCGCCGCATTGCGTCACGATCAAAGCTGCCCGGCCTACAATTCCGACTTCCGCCAATTGCTACACGTGGCCTTCCGCGTGGCCGCCGAAAAGGGCCGCGTCTATATCGATGCAGTGGAAGCGTGCGAAGATGTGATCGCCCGCAACGTCACAGAGAACCTGTACACGCGCCATCTGGTGCCGCTCTTGTTGGACTAAAGGATCACCGCTCCCTCACGGTCGCGGCTATCTCGGTGCGGAGACGACTCTCGCTCACCGAGCCGCGACCGTAAGGGAGCGGAAACGATCGGCCCAAGGAACAAGAATGCAAACTCGCAGACAACTACTAATTCAAGCAATCGCCCCAGCCTTCGCCTTCGCGGCCGATTCGCCTTGGCTCGAAATGGAGCGCATACTGCGCCGCGTACAAGCACCGAAATTCCCCGCCAAGGACTTCGCCGTAACCGCCTACGGCGCCGTGGCCGACGGCAAAACCGACTGCACCGAAGCCTTCCGCAAAGCCGTGCGAGCATGCAACGCCGCAGGTGGCGGGCGAGTGGTCGCAACCGGCGGAGTCTTCCTCACCGGCCCAATCCACTTGCTGAGTAACGTGAACCTCTGCGTGGATAAGGGCGCAACCATCCGCTTTCAGCGCGAGACGAAGTATTATCTACCGATCGTTCTAACCCGCTGGGAAGGCGTGGAGTGCATGAACTACTCGCCGCTAATCTATGCGCTGGACCAGGAAAACATCGGCGTCACCGGCGAAGGCACGCTCGATGGCAACGCCGACTGCAGCAACTGGTGGCCGTGGAAAGGCCGCACGCAATGCGGTTGGAAAAAGGGCGAGCCCAATCAGGCCGCTGCGCGTGACCGTCTGGTGGAAATGGGCGAAACCGATGTGCCTGTCGCCAAGCGGACCTTCGGCGAAGGCGCCTACTTGCGTCCGCAATTTATCGAGCCGTATCGTTGCCGCAACGTGGTCATTCAGGACGTCACCATCGTCAACTCGCCGATGTGGGAACTGCATCCGGTATTGTGCCGCAACGTGCTGATCGATGGCGTAAAGATCGACACACACGGCCCCAACAACGATGGCTGCGATCCGGAATCATGCAACGATGTAGTGATTCAAAACTGCATGTTCAACACCGGCGACGATTGCATCGCCATCAAGTCCGGCCGCAATCGGGAAGGCCGCCGCATCGGCATCCCTACGGAAAACGTGGTGATCCGGAATTGTTTGATGAAAGACGGCCACGGCGCAGTCACGTTGGGCAGCGAACTTTCCGGAGGCATCCGCAATGTGTATGTGGAAAACTGCCGCATGGAAAGTCCGCATCAGGAACGCATCCTGCGCATCAAGACCAACTCCGTGCGTGGCGGCTTTGCCCAAAAGATCTACATGCGCGACATGAAGGCGACCGAACTGGCCGAGGCCGCCGTAAGCATCGACTTCACTTACGAAGAAGGCGACAGCGGCAAGTTCGATCCAGTAGTGAAAGACATTCTTGTTAGTCGCATCAGCTGCACCAAGGCCAAATATGCGATCTACATGAAGGGCTACGCACGCAAGCCGATTAGCGGCGTGGTCATCGAGGACTGCACGTTCGATGGCGTAAAGAACCCGAACGTGCTCGAACACGTGGACGGGCTGGTGGTACGCAATGTCACGGTAAATGGTGAGAAGCTTTGAGCTTCGCTAAGCGCTGGCAGTTTCCGCGCGAGCACGGCGCATGGGGGATGGTACTCATTCCATTCCTGCTGGGAGCAACCAGCTGGTCGTGGCAGGTTGCCGCGATCGGCGTAGCGGCATTCTTCTTTTTTCTAGCACGCGGGCCTGTGCTGACCTGGGCACGCGCGTGGCATCGCAAAGCGGATCCGGGTGATTCCCGCAAACTCGCCTTGTTGTACTTGGCCATCACGTTGGCAGCTGGTGTTCCGGTTGTCATCACAACCCGCTTGATGCCGTTGGTGTGGATTGGCGCGACAGGCGCAGTGTTGCTCGCGGTGAACACATGGCATGCCTTAGAACGTGAGGACCGCTCCGTCGCCGCGGAGCTACTGGCATTCGGCGGCCTCGCACTGATCGCCCCTGCCACGCATTGCGTCGCCAATCAGCAATGGACCACGCACGCCCTGGTGTTGTGGGTGCTGTGTGTAGCCTACTTTTCCAGCGCAATCTTTTACGTGAAGATGCGCGTCAAGGCCACGGTGCCGCGCTTTGCCGCCGACCACCAGCGTTTGCGCATCTACACGGCGATCTACCACATGCTGCTGTTCGCCACCGGGCGATACGTGGTGGCGTACCTGCCAATCATCGCACGTGGCCTCTACTACGCCGCCCGCCCGTCGCCCAAAATCAATCTGAAGCAGATCGGCTGGACCGAAGTCGTCTATTCCATCTGGTTTTTAGTTACGCTAAAACTTTTTTAACCACGTTGCCATGCACGTCCGTCAGCTTGAAATGGCGGCCCTGAAACTTGAACGTGAGCTTGGTGTGGTCGATGCCAAGGCAGTGTAAAATGGTCGCATTCAGATCGTGCACATGCACCGGATCGGCCGTGATGTTATACGAATAGTCGTCCGTCTCGCCAATGGAGGTACCTGGCTTCACACCGCCGCCCGCCATCCAGATGGTGAAGCATCGCGGATGGTGATCGCGTCCGTAATCGTCGGCCGTCAGCTTTCCCTGGCAGTAAACCGTGCGCCCGAATTCTCCGCCCCATATGACCAACGTGTCGTCAAGCAGGCCGCGCTCTTTCAGATCCTGAACCAGCGCAGCACCGCCCTGATCCACATCGCCGCATTGCCCCTGGATCTGTTTTGGCAGCAGCGTATGATGGTCCCAACCGCGATGGAACAACTGCACGAAACGCACGCCGCGTTCGGCCAGCCGCCGCGCCAGTAAACAGTTGCCCGCGAAGGTGCCGGGCTTCTTCGCATCGGGGCCGTACATTTCCAACGTCTTTGCGGACTCCTTCGAAAGGTCGGTCAACTCCGGCACGGAGGTCTGCATGCGATAGGCCATCTCATACTGCGCGATGCGCGTAGAGATCTCCGGATCGCCAGCCTCCTCGTACTTCATCTCGTTCATCTTCGCCAGGTCGTTCAGAAAGCGGCGGCGTCCCGCGGCATCCACACCATCGGGGTTTGAAAGATATAGCACCGGATCGCCAGCCGACTGGAACTTCACGCCCTGATAGCGCGAAGGAAGAAAGCCGCTGCCCCACAGCCTGTCGTACAGCGGCTGATCGCCGGGGCGGCCCGTGCCTTGCGAAATCATCACCACGTAAGCAGGCAGCTCTTTGTTTTCGCTGCCCAGCCCATACGAAAGCCAGGCCCCAATGCTGGGCCGCCCGGCAAGTTGAAAGCCGGTTTGAAAAAACGTAATTGCCGGATCGTGATTGATCTGCTCCGTGTACATCGACTTGATGAAGCACAGCTGATCGGCGATCTTCGCAGTGTGCGGCAACAGGTTGCTCAGCCAAGCACCGGATTGGCCATGCTGCTTGAACTCGAAAAGCGAAGGCGCAGTGGGAAAAGTGGTCTGCGTCGCGGTCATTCCCGTGAGCCGCTGGCCGCGGCGAATCGAATCCGGCAGGTCGCTGCCACGCAGATTCTTCAAGCCTGGCTTAGGGTCAAACAGGTCGATCTGCGAAGGCCCGCCCGATTGGAACAGCGAGATCACCCGCTTCGCCTTCGGCGCAAAATGCGGCGCGGCAAGCTGCGCAAATCCATCTTCGGCCAGCAGGCCCGCCAGCGCGGTAGCGCCAAGAAATGTTCTTCGCGTGGGATGCATGGGTTACTCCTTCGTCACCGTCTCATCCAGATTCAGCAGCAGGCTCGCCACCATCGCGTAAGCCGCCAACTCGCCGGCATCGAGCTTCGCATTGCGCGGCGACTCACCTTGCGAAAGAAGCTTCGCCGCAGCCTCGGGGCTGGTCTTGTACCGATCCAGTTGTGCCTGATAACCATCCACCAGCACGCGCAGTTCGCGGTCTTTCGGCCGGCGCGCAGTGGCTAACAACATTCCGTAGGCGATACGCTCCTGCGGCGACGAGCCGCCTTCCACCATCATGCGCTCAGCCATGCGCCGCGCGGCCTCAACGTAAGCCACATCGTTCATCAGCGTCAGCGCCTGCAGCGGAGTGTTGGTGCGGTTCTCACGCACCACGCACGATTCGCGGCTTGAGGCATCGAAGGTCATCATGGAAGGCGGCGCAATGGTACGTTTCCAAAACGAATATAGACTACGACGATAAAGATTCTCACCATGGTCCGCCTTGTAGTCGCCGCCGTTTGTGAGATCGCTCCACAGTCCCGCCGGTTGATAAGGCTTCACCGAAGGGCCACCGATTTTTTCCACCAGCAGACCGGCCGCGGCCAATGCCTGATCGCGCACCATCTCTGCCGGCAATCGGAAGCGCGGACCGCGTGACAGCAGGCGATTCTCGGGATCGCGCTGCGTCAGCTCTTCGCTGGCCGTCGATTGCTGGCGATAGGTTGCCGACATCAGAATCTTCTTCTGCAGCGCCTTCACGTCCCAGCCGCTTTCCACGAAGTCAACGGCCAGCCAATCAAGCAGTTCCGGATGCGTCGGCTGCTCACCCTGCGATCCGAAGTCTTCCACTGTCTTCACAATGCCCGAGCCGAAATACATCTGCCAGAAGCGGTTCACCATCACTCGCGCCGTGAGCGGATTTTCTTTCGATATCAACCACTGCGCAAAGCCGAGCCGGTCATTCTTCGCGCCAGCGGGTAGCGGATGCAGAGCAGCAGGCACGCCGGGCATGACCTTTTCGCCAGGACGGTCATATTGGCCGCGATTGAGCAGAAAGGTGTCTCGGCGCTGCGGCATCTCCTGCATCACCATCACCGAAGGCAGCGTCTCTTTGTAAGCCGCCACATTCGTGCGTTGGCGCTTCAGTTCTTTCCATTCGGCCTTAATCGGTTCAGGCGCGGTGTCTTCCAGAAACGCAAGAGCAGCAACACTCTTGCCGCCGGCCATGGCGTTCACTTCATCGGGGTTCAGCACATGGCCATAAGCACGGACCTCGCCTATCTTCCCCTTGAAGCGATTTTTCACGCCAAGCCCAGCACCAACTCGCAGTGGATCTTTCACACTGAAGGTCTGGTTCAATTCGTCGAGCAGGATTTTCTTCTTCTGCTGCACCCCATCGACATAGAACTCCACGCCTGCGGCCACGCGCGAGCCATCGTAGGTCATGGCGACATGATGCCAACCCTTCAGTGGAACCGCAGCCTCAGTCTCCAATCGCAACGCGTCATCCAGCCAGCGCTGAACAAAGTTTGCCTGAAGCTTGCCATCTTTCAGATACAGTCCGTACCCCACGCCCTCTTCTTCGTCCTGCGATTTCGTAATGATTGCACCGGTCGGCGCGGCGTCATAAATCCACGCAGCCAGCGTGAACTTACTCAAATAACCGAAGCCGGCCTTGTTCCCGCCATCTACAAGCCGAGTACCATCGAACTCCCCGGTCTGTGATTCGGAGAACAGCGCCTGCAAGTCCTCAGGCGGCGCCCAGCGCGCTGGCAGCGGCTTAGCCAAGTGCGCTTGCGCCGCAGCCCTTGCCGCCACCCCATCACGCCACGTCTGTTCCATATCAGCCAACCGGCTCTCCATCGCCTCCAACATCTTCAGCTGGGGAGGCGTAGGCGCCGGAATATAAGGCGGCGAATTGCCGTACTTACTGGCGCGCCCGAATTCCGGAATGTTATTAAAAATGGCGAAGGTCTGGTAAAACTCCTTCTGCGTGATCGGATCGTACTTGTGATTGTGGCACCGCGCACAGCCCATGGTAAGGCCCAGAAACACCGTGGAAGTCGTATCCACGCGATCAACCACATACTCCACCGCATACTCTTCCGGCACAATTCCGCCTTCGCTATTGCCACGATGATTGCGATTGAATCCCGTAGCAATGCGCTGATCAAGCGTCGCATTGGGCAGCATATCGCCCGCGATCTGCTCCAGCGTGAACCGGTCGAATCGCATATTGCGATTGAAGGCGTCGATCACCCAGTCGCGCCAGCGCCACATGAAGCGTTCACCATCGCTCTGATACCCGCTGGTGTCGGCATAGCGCGCGGCATCCAGCCAGCGATAGGCCATGCGCTCGCCATAGCGCGGCGACGCCAGCAATCGGTCCAGCACCTTCTCGTAAGCGTTCGCCGAACTGTCATTAACGAAGGCATCCACTTCTTGCGGAGTAGGCGGAAGGCCCGTCAAATCGAAGGTTGCGCGGCGAATCAGCGTGCGCCGTGCAGCTTCGGCTGAGGGTTTCAAGTTCTCTTTTTCCAGTCGCGCCCGCACGAAATAGTCGATAGCGTTTTGCCCACCAGGAACATCCGGCTTACGCGGCGCAACAAACGACCAGTGCTTCTGCCACTTGGCGCCCTCATCAACCCAGCGCCGCAGCAGGTCAACCTCTTTGGCCGTGAGCGAAGTGCCTGTTGCCACCGGCGGCATGCGAAGCGCCTTGTTTTCCGCGGTCACGCGCCGCACCAGTTCCTTCGAATCCAGCACGCGGCGCGCGGCCTGTTCGGAATCCAGCCGCAGCGGAATCTTCTTCGCAGCGGCATCCGGGCCGTGACAGGTGAAGCATTTGTCGGAAAGGATCGGCTTGATGTCGCGGCCAAATTCCACGGTATTAGCCGCGGAAATCAACCCGCACGCAAGTAACGGCAACAAGTATCTGGAACGCATTGTTCTCAGAGTATTATATGCCTTATCAGTGCTGAAGCGACTTCTGCACCTTCACGCCATACTCGGCGGCCATCTTCAAGATCGCGGCCTGATCCATGTTCAACGCCTTGCGGTCACGCACAACCACCTTGCCGTTGATCACCACGTCGCGCACATCCGACCCCTTCAGTGCATAAGCAAATTGAGAATAGACGTTGTAGAGCGGCGTTGCATGCGGAGCATCCAGCGACACCGTAATCATGTCCGCACGCTTGCCTTTTTCGATGGAGCCAATCTCCTTCTCCAAGCCCAGCACGCGCGCACCGGTAATGGTGGCCATCTCCACGGCGGCCTTCGCCGGCAAGGCCTGCGGATCCATCTCCGCCACCTTCTGCAGCTTCGCCGCAAGGTCGATCTCTTCAAACAGATTGAAGTCGTTGTTGCTGCCGGCAGGGCCATCGGGCCCAAGGCCCATCGCGATACCCATGCTCAAAATCTTCACCACAGGCGCAATGCCGCTAGCCAGTTTCATGTTGCTCGAAGGACAATGCGCCAGGCCCACATCTTTGTTCTTGATGATCGTAAGGTCACCCGTATCGAGCCACACGCCGTGCGCGGCAATGGTGCGTCCATCGAATACACCCAAAGAATTCAGCACACGCGTCGGGCTCATGCCACGCTTGGCGTAAATGTCTTCGTTCTCTTTTTTCGTCTCCGAAAGATGAATCAGCAGCGGGCGGTTGTATTTGTTGGCCAGCGCCCGGCACGCCTTCAACGTATCGTCAGAGTTGGTATAGAGCGCATGCGGCGCAACAGCAGGCACGATCAACGAATCGCCTTCATACTTCTTAAAGAACGCCTCCGTGCGAGCCAGCGATTCGGCCGGAGTCTTCGCATCGGAAACGGGAAACCCGATCACCGTCTGCCCCAGCACTCCGCGCATCCCGGCCTTCTTCGTCTCTTCGGCGATCAACTCTTCGAAGTAGTACATGTCGGTGTACGTCGTAGTGCCTGAAAGCAGCATTTCCAGCACGCCAAGCTTCGTACCCCAACGCACAAAGTCCGGATTCACATTCTTCGCTTCAGCAGGGAAGATGTATTTTGTGAGCCAGTCCTGCAGCACGATATCGTCGGCGATGCCGCGAAACAGCGACATCGGCGCATGCGTGTGCGTGTTGATCAACCCCGGCGCGAGAATCGCGTTGCCGCTATCGATGCGCTGCTTCGCAGTGAATTGCTTATCGATATTGACCTTCGAATCGATAGCAACGATGCGTTCCCCACGCACCGCCACCGCACCGTTTTCGAGCACCAGCGCCTTGCCGTCCATGGTCATCACATAGCGCGCGGAAACAATCAGGTCAGCCGGCTCGGCCGCATACACTCCGGCTCCAAACAAAAGGCAGACACTAAGGCACCGCGCAAGAATAACTTCACGTTGACTACGCGAGCCCACGTGGCGCGGGCACTCCTGCCTGCCGCGTCCCGACTCATCGGGACGCCTGCCTGGCGTGCTCCGAAACGCGTTCCGCTGAGTCGGGACGCGGCAGAGTGAGACTCTGCGCCACGTCGATGACTGCAAAGTTATTCTTGTGCGCTGCCTAAATAAACTCAACAT
>CAIRSA010000016.1 GCA_903881085.1 uncultured Acidobacteriia bacterium | reverse complement strand
GCGATTCGCCTGCCCGCTCGTTTGCGAGCGCTATGTTTTTAATGCAACCACTCAAGCCCCCTTCGCAAAGCAATACAAATGCTGATGCGTCCGGATATACAACTTCCCATCGGAAATAGCCGGCGTGGCGTTCACATCCTCGCCCATCTCCATCACGCGGATCGTCTCCCACTCCGCGCCCGGCTTCACAATGCTGATCTTGCCCTCATGGCTGATCGTGATGATCTTGCCATCCACCGCCACCGGCGATGAGAAGTAATCGCCGGGCGCGCCGGTAAGGCGGCCCTGTTTCAAAACCTTGCCCGACTTCGAATCGAGGGCGGTCATGATGCCGCCCTCTTTCACCAGATACACAACCCCATCGTAGTAAAGCGGCGAAGGAACGTTGGGCAGCGACTTGTAATAGCGCCACAGCACCGACTTCTCCGTCATGTCGCCTTTCCCGCCAAGCTTCGCCGCAACCACTGCATTTACGGCCTTGCGCCGCGCCTGATACATCTTCCAGTCGCGCTCGTTCACCACGCCATCGCGATCCAGATCCATGGCGCTCCAGTCCTTGGTCAGCTTTGGGTTCTGGATCTCGCTTTTCTGCAACACCCCGTCTTTATTGGTGTCCCACTGTTTGATCACCTCGGCGAAATCGGGGACGTCCTCCTGTTGGCCCATATCCGATTCGCCGGCCCAGCCCAGCACGTAGATGTTTTCGCCATCCATCACCGGCGTTGGCTTCAACTGCCACGTCAGGTTATTAATCCACCACACCGGCTTGCCGGTCTCCACTTCGTACGCCATCAGTTTCAAACTGCCCGCGATCAGCACCTGTTGCGGGCCATCCTTCGGCTTCCACAGCAGCGGCGTGGAGAAGCCGCGCGTGAACTCTTCGCGGGCAATGCGCCATTTTGTTTTGCCCGTCTTCTTGTCGATGGCTAACATGAACGATCCGCTCTCCGAATCGCAGTTGAGAATCAGCGTATTGCCGGTCAGGATAGGCGACGACCCCATGCCCATCGGATTGTTAAATGGCCCCAGCGCCATGCGCCACAACTCATTGCCATCCGGTCCGTAGGAGATCAGCCCGAAGTCGGTGAAGAAGGCGTAAACATTCGCGCCATCGGTCACTGCGCTCGGGCTGGCCGGTGTGCTCGCCTTGTGCAGGCCCTCCTTGCGCGGGCGCGGCGCATCGCGACGCCACAGCACGCGGCCTGACGCGCGGTCCAGCGCGATCACCAGGATCTTATCGCCCTCATAGGCGGTCACGTAAATCTGCGTTTTGGTCAGGACCGGCGACGAATGGCCCGGCGGCAGCGCCGTCTTCCACACCAGGTTCTTCGATGGCCCGAAGTCATCCGGGATGTTCTTTTCGTCCGAAACGCCAGACGAATTCGGCCCGCGGAATTGTGTCCATTCCCCGGCGAACAGAGGCATAGCAAAGCAAAATGCAATGGTGGCAAAGACGCGCATGATCTAGCAATGATACAGGATCATGCAAGTGTGGCGCAGGCTTACATGCCCCCCTGCTCACCTTCGGCGCATTCAAAACAAGTTCTTATTCGTGCCGGTTCTGTCCAACGGCTGGAATCGATCCCCTCGACCCCGGACTTTTGAAGGTCTGAAAACCAGTTCATCCGCGAAGGGTAGGACAGGCGGCCTGTCCAAATACTAATTATTCATACCTTGTTTCCGTCGTCGCTCGGCAACTACTAGTGATACGAATTGTCTGCTTGCAGTTACCGAGCCGCGACCGTAAGGGAGAGGTCCCCGAGCTACTCCCTACCATCAAGCCGCAATCTCGCGCAGCAACTCCGGACACAATTCCGCCACCTTCAACAAAGTCTTCGCCGTCCCTGCTCCCACTGCTCCAAAGTCCGCTTCGAAACACCCAACAACAACGCGAACTGCGCCTGCGTAAGTCCAGTGCCTAACCGTGCCCGCACCACCGGGGATGTAGGCTCGACCAATGTTCGTCTACCTCCGCCCGCCTTAATCTCTTCGATCGAGGAAGACGAACTTCTCGACGAAATGGATAAGGCATGGGCGCAACTCACCGATCGCGAACAGGCCATCCTGCAATCCGAAGGGCCGCGCTGCTGGCCCATGGATAATTAAGGCTATGCACTGCATAACCTGATTTCAACGAATCCCGCCGGGACTGCCCACGCTGTCCCAAGCGACCCGTCCGCCGTAGCCTTGGCGAAGGTGGAAGCGCGCGGACAGTGCGGGCTGTCCTCCTACGATAAGCCTCACATGGTGCCTTCTGACGTGGAACCTCAAATCGACAGCCTGGCTGCGGAGTTGGCCGAATGGCTCGATAGCGTCTCTGATCTGTCGCAACGGAGCCTGTTCGGTATCACTCCGCAAGGACCTCATCGCGACGCCGTTGTGGTCGATACCATGATTCGGAACGGCTGTGCTATCTTTCGCTCAGAGTTGCTCATCGGCAGTACCCTTTATTCAGCTCTTTGCTTCTTCCTCGTTGCCACCTGTCACCACTTAGGCGTCCGCCTAACCGCAGGCCATTGGAAGGCCGCCTTGGAAAGCCTCCACCAGTCGCAGCGACTTCCCGGCTTGGAGACCTTCGGCTTGCCGCTAGGCACCCCCGCCGCCCAATTCAAAGCCCAACTCGACTCCACACTGGAACAGGCCGGCTTGATCGACCGCACCAGCCTCCTCAACAAAGAGGATCGCAAAGTCGCCATCGGCCTCGCCATCAATTGGGCCATGCGCCTCTTGCTCGCCTCCGCCGCTGACTATCCGAATCCGGTCGAATCACCAGCCCATAAGGACTTCGCATGGCTCGCCAATCGGGTGCAAGCCGCCGTCGCAGCATGCAAGTAAGTCGTCCTACTCTCCGATACCAACCGCTCTTCGCAGATCTTTCAATAGCAGCAACAACTGGTAAGGATCCACCGGCGACTCTTCAAACTCAAAGTGCATATAGAACTGCCTCGCCGCCTCGTCAATGGCATGTACCACCACCGCCCGGACCCCAACGATGTCAGCCGCCTCTTCGATCCGCGACAGCGCGTCGAAAAGCAAAGCCTTCCCGAGTCCAGAACCTTGCGCGCGCTGACCACCGCTAGCTTTTCCAGCAACACCACGCCAACCGGATGGTTGGCTAATCCCTTGGCGATTCGTTGTGGCGTCGCGTGCTTGTGTACTGATCCAGTCGTGATGTGGTGATCATTTTACATCCGGCTTTACGCACTTACTAGTGGGCAGCAATAATGCACAAGCCCACAGAAGGAAAACGGGATGAAAAATCGAATACTTACAGCATTTGCGGTAGTGGGCGGACTTACGATAGCAGCGGCACTCGCGCCGCAGCGGTTGATGGCGTTGATCGGTTCTCCGATGGAAATTTTCAACGCGGTTTCGCATTGGGTTCCAGTGCGGGATGTGGATCATCCAGCGCGGGCATTTGTTTATGTGAGTCCGGTGACACAAACGGTGCACTCCTCCTTTGTCCTAACGCCCATGATGACGGTACCAGCGGGAAAGACCCTGGTTATTGAAGACGTGTCGGGGCATTGTGACGCGACGATAGGCATAGGCTATGCCTATCTTGTGGTGAAGAATGGCAACATGATCACCAATTCGTTCTTTCCCGGATCGATCGCGCACGGCAATGCTTCCAGGTGGGCATTCCACGCATTGACGCGCGCTTATGTTCCGGCCGGAGGCCAGGTTTCGCTGGGTTTCGACGGGTCTGTCGACAATGCCAGCCAGACGCTGTTTTGCGCGCCTTCGCTGTCTGGATATCTGGTTGACAGCAACTGGAACAACGCCTTGAATTGAGGCTTCGGCTGACGGCTTGGTGGGACGACTTACTTGGCGGAGGGCTTGTCGATGTGATCGATTATCAGTTGGTCCAGGCAAACCGCTTCAGCCAAGTATTTAGCGCATCATTCCCGCAATCGAATCCGCTCAGGTCAAGCTCGCGGCGAAGCTTTTCGATGACGAATCGGGGTTTCGCCTCGCCGCTCATCGCCCCCGCTTGGTTACGTGTGGCTCTTGGAACAATCGCCGCAAGCGCGGCTTATCTTTCACGGGTCGGTCCAAGGCTGTCATAAAAGCCTTCCACTGTGTCTCATCCACCACAATCCGCGTTGTCTCGCCCAGCGTCTGCTCGGCCTTCTCGCAGGCGCTACGCAGAATGAAGTCCGTGACATTCATGCCCTGCCTGCCCGCCGCAACTTTGATGGGTCCTCTTCACGTGCGCTCGCACGCAGCTGAAAGCGCCGATCCCGCGGTTGCTGGATGATCGAAACAGCCATCATGAGTCTCCGCTAATTTTGTACTCCCGTCGTACTCCAACGTGGGTCAAGTTGGCAATCAGCGATGGAGTCAATTACATGCCGCTCCTCGCGGGCACTGCGAATGCCGAATCGATGCCACTACAAAAATGAGAACTATGCCTTCCAGCCGCATGAGATATCGAAGACATCGACTCGCGTGCAGCCTGCAGCCATCACGGCGTCTCTCTGAATGGCACTTTCCCAGACTGAACGTCGCCGGCTCGAAGTTTCGCCGTGCAGGCGCGCCCTTGACACCGCCCCGGACCGCCTCCGGCGACTCCCCTTTTTGAAACTCCACCACCAGAGGCACACGGCTACCCGCCAGATAGAAACTCTCTTCCCGCAACTCGACGAATGCTCGTTCCATCCCAAATACCCAACACCATTCTAAATAACGAGCCCCGCGCCCAAATTCGAAAACCCCACCACCCCGCAACCCCCAGTCACCACCTCAAAAAATAAAAATCTCCCCACCCCACCACCACTTCCAGCCACCCCGCAACCCACGTCCCAAGCCGCCATGCTATAAATCAACCAGGAGGTAGCACCCATGTCCACAACACCCCACGCCGTGTTCCTCAGGTTAACAACCATACCCGAGCCAAACCCCAGCGCCAATAACACGTTCACAATCAATCAAATACCCGCAAATTCCCGCAATATGTCCCGAAAAAACAATCTTTTTTTAATCTCAGGCCCCAACCACCCCCGTCGCCACGCCCCACCCGCAACACACCCTAGCGCCGCTACCCCGAAAATGGAATAATGAAAGGTCATGCCACACCCCGTCTACCTCATCGCCAACGGCGATCTCCGCCTCTCCGCAAATCAAAAATGCTGGCCCGCACAGGCCAAGGCCGAACAGGCCGTCATCGCCGCCGTCGAGCGGCTCGGCGCCACTGTCAAACGCGGCCATGAGTTCAACCCCCAGAAGAACCACGGCTTCATCGACTCCCAGAAGTGCGGCATGGAGGTCTTCCGCCAAATCCCGCAGGACGCCCCCCTCATGGTCGTCGAAGCGGTCTGGCAGTACAGCCATCACCTCCTCCACGGCCTCTACACCCACAAAGGACCCATCCTCACCGTCGCCAACTGGTCCGGCCAATGGCCCGGCCTCGTCGGCATGTTGAACCTCAACGGCTCGCTCACCAAAGCCGGCGTCAAATACTCCTCTCTCTGGAGCGTCGACTTCACTGACGAAGCCTTCCTCGATGGCCTCAAGCGCTGGCTCGCGGGCGAAGCCATCGTGCACGACACCAGCCACGCCCACCCCCTCGAAAACTTCACCCTCCCTGCCGTGGCCGAGACCATCGGCGCCGATCTCGCCGCCACCCTCCAGCGCGACAAAGCCATCATGGGTGTCTTCGACGAAGGCTGCATGGGCATGTACAACGCCATCATCCCCGACGAACTCCTCCACAAAACCGGCGTCTTCAAGGAGCGCCTCAGCCAGTCTGCCCTCTACGCCGAAATGCAGCGCGCCACCGATGAAGAGGCCACCGCCGTGCGCCATTGGCTCGACCAGAAGGGCATGCGCTTCCTCACTGGCACAGACGAAGAGACCGAACTGACCGACGCCCAGATCCACGAACAGTGCAAGATGTACATCGCCGCCCTGCGCATCGCCGACGACTTCGGCTGCGACACCATCGGCATCCAATATCAACAGGGCTTGAAGGACCTCGCCCCCGCCTCCGACCTCGCCGAAGGCCTGCTCAACAACGTCGACCGCCCGCCCGTCAAGCACGCCCAGCTCCCACAGATCCTCTTCGAAGGCGAAGCCCTCCCCCACTTCAACGAAGTGGACGAATGCGCCGGCCTCGATGGCCTCATCACCTACCGTGTGTGGCGCAAGCTCGGCTTCGACCCTGAAAACACGCTGCACGATCTGCGCTTCGGCGAAGACTACCAGGGCAAGTTCGTCTGGGTCTTCGAAATCTCCGGCGCCGTGCCGCCGCAGCACCTCATCGATGGCTATGCCGGCACCACCAGCGAACGCCAGCCGCCCATGTATTTCCGCCTCGGCGGAGGCACCGTAAAAGGCATCTCCAAGCCCGGCGAGATTGTCTGGAGCCGCATCTTTGTAGATAATGGAGTGCTGAAGGCCGATCTCGGCTGCGCCGAAGTCATCGCGCTGCCGCAGGAAGAGACCGAGCGCCGCTGGGCCGACACAACGCCGCAGTGGCCGATCATGCACGCCGTTACCTACGGCGTCTCGCGCGATCAGATGATGGCCCGTCACAAATCGAATCACATACAAGTGGCCTACGCGCCCGACGCCGACGGAGCCAACCTCGCTCTCGCCGCCAAGGCAGCCATGTTCCGCAACCTGGGGATGGAAGTCACCATCTGCGGAACCAACCACGGCCTATAGGATACTGCCCACACCGAACCGCAACCGTAAGGTTGCGGTTCGGGACTAACGAAGGAGAATTACATTGCGAGTTGGAATCATCGGTACCGGCGCGATCTCTCAAATGCACGCGCGCGCATACAAGAACATCGGCTATGAGCTGACCGTCTGTACGGACGTTTTCCCCGAAGCAGGCAAGAAGTTCGCCGATCAGCACGGCTGCGAATTCGTCGCCACTTACGAGGAGCTCTGCCGTCATCCGAAAGTCGATTACGTCGACGTCTGCACCTTCCCCGACTTCCGCCTGCAGCCCATCGAAATCTGCGCCGAATCGAAGAAGCACGTGCAGGTGCAGAAGCCCATCTCCACCAACATGGAGACCGCCCGCAAGATGGTCGACGTGGCCAACAAAGCCGGCATCGTGCTCGGTGTCGTCAGCCAGCACCGCTTCGACGATTCCTGCAAGTTCCTCAAGAAAGCCATCGCCGACGGCCGCCTCGGCAAGATCCTCCAGGCCGACGCCTACGTCAAGTGGTTCCGCTCCGCGGCCTATTATTCGCGGCCCATCAAAGGCAGCTGGGCTACCGAAGGCGGCGGCGCGCTCATCAATCAGGCCGTCCATCAGGTCGACGTTCTGTTGCACCTGATCGGCCCCGTCAAAGAGCTCTTCGGTTACTGGCAGCTCGGCGCGCTGCACAAAATCGAATCGGAAGACGTGGTTACTGCGATGCTCAAATATGCCAACGGCGCAACCGGCGTCATCCAGGCCTCCACCGCCTTCTGGCCCGGCTACAGCGAACGCATCGAAATCCACGGCACCAAGGGCACCGCCATCATCACCGGCGACAAACTGACCGCCTGGGATGTCGAGAACGACTCCGGCGACCCCGCCCCGGTCGAAAAGGAAGTGATGTCCGGATCGAGCGACCCCATGGCGATCCCCGTCACCCCATTTGAACGCCAGTTCCTCGATTTCGGCGACGCCATCAAGACCGGTCGCAAGCCCTTCGTCAGCGGCGAAGAAGGCCTCCGCGCCCTATCCGTAGTGACCGGCGTATACCAGTCCTGCCGCACCGGCGAAAAGGTCACCCTAGATGGATAAGGTTAGGGTTCCAGCCTCCAGCGCCAACCTGGGACCCGGATTCGATGCACTCGGTCTGGCGCTCGGCATCCATCTGGAATGCCGCTTTCAGCGCAGCGAAACACTGCGCATCACAGCCACCGGCCGCGATGCCGACCAAATCGCAACCGACGAATCAAACCTAATCTGGCAAACGGCCCTGGCCGTCGCCCACGACACGGGCGGCACCCTGCCCCCCATCGAACTCCACATCGATAACCAGATCCCGCTCGGCAAAGGACTCGGTTCCAGCGCCGCCGCGCTCACCGCAGGCGTAGTAATCGCCGACCGTCTGCTCGGCCTCAACTGGAAGCCCCTGCGCATCCTCGATGAAGCCGCCCGCATCGAAGGCCACCCCGATAACGTCGCCGCCTGCGTCCTCGGCTCAATCGTCGCCAGCGCCATCGATTCCGGTGGCGTCGCCCGCGCCGTTCGTCTGGAACTGCCCGACACCTACGGCGTTGCCATCGTCGTCCCCGACTTCCTGCTGCCCACATCGGAAGCCCGCGCCGTGCTGCCAGCCACCTACAGCAAAGCCGACACTGTATTCAACGTTCAGCGCAGCGCGCTCCTCATCGCAGCCCTCGCCACCGGTACCACCTCGGCCTTCCCCACCGCTCTTGAAGACCGCATGCATCAGCCCTACCGCGCGAAACTCGTCCCCGGTCTCGACGCCTGCATCAAGCTCCGCGCGCCCGGTCTGCTCGGCTGCGCGCTCAGCGGTGCCGGCCCGTCCATCCTGGTGTTCTACGAACGCGGCTATGAAGACGTCTGCGACCTGGTCCGTCAGATCTTCAAACTTCACGGCCACGAATCGGAAGTGATGATGGCTCAAATAGACGGGGCAGGCTACAGCCTCGAAACGGAGAGTTAAGAATGGAAACCGCCAGGCAGCTGCTGCGAAGCTTGGACCTGCCCGATCAAGATCCGCCCGAGTGCCCATCCTCGGGACGGCGCTTCCCCGATGGTGGCCAGTACCGCATCGAAATCCCCGAATGCCAGCATGTCCCCCCTACGACGAAGCTCCACCGTAACTGCCCAACGCCCCTAATGTTCTCGCCCCGCCCCGCCGATTAACGAGTGTGGCAGGCGGATTCAGTTTACAATGGGGATATCCATGACAGCTCGTGTATATGTAACCCCCAAATCGACGGTATTGGACCCGCAAGGGCAAACCATCCGCGCCGCCCTGAATGCCCATGGCCATGCATCCGTGAAAGATGTCAGGCAAGGAAAATACTTTGAGATTCGCCTCGCTGACGGCCTCGACGCCGCAGCAGCTACAGCGGAGCTCGACCTGATCGCGCGCGACGTGTTATCGAATCCGGTGATTGAAGACTACCGGGTAGAACTACAACCTTAAAGAAGGAATACAAATTACATGTGCGGAATTGTTGGCTATATTGGCAACCGGAGACCTGTCCCTATTATTCTGGATGGCCTGAGACGGCTTGAGTACCGCGGATATGATTCCGCCGGCCTCGCAGTGCTGGATGACCATGGTCAGTTCGTAGTGCGCCGCGCATCCGGGAAGCTGCATAACCTGGAAGAGGCGATCCGCATCTCCCCTGCCGATGGAACCTACGGCATTGGGCATACTCGTTGGGCAACGCACGGCCGCCCGACCGAAGAAAATGCCCACCCACACACCGGGCCCAAGCGCGACGTGGTGCTGGTCCACAACGGAATCGTCGAAAACTACCTGGATCTGAAGCGCGAATTGATGGCCGAAGGCCACGTGTTCATCACCGAAACGGATACGGAAATCATCGCCCATCTGGTGGAAAAGCACTTCAAGGGTAACCTCGAAGATGCCGTCCGAGCTTCGTTGAAAGAGATCTCCGGCGTGTTCGCGCTGGCCGTGATGTCACGCCTGGATCCCGATAAAATCGTCGCCGCCCGTTGCGGCCCGCCTGTGGTCATCGGCCTGGGCGAAAACGAATACTTCATCGCGTCCGACGTGCCGGCGATTCTGAGCCACACACGCGACATGTTCTTCCTCGACGACGGCGACGTGGCCATTGTTACCAAGTCCGGCGTTCACCTCACCGATCTCGATGGCAACCCCGTGAAACGCCAGCCTACGCACATTCTATGGGATCCGATCCTGGCGGAAAAGGGCGGCTACAAGCACTTCATGCTCAAAGAAATCTATGAGCAGCCGCGCGCAGTACGCGACACGTTGTTAGGTCGCGTGGGCCAGGAGACGGGACACATCTTCCTTGAGGAGATGGACATTACCGCGCAGGAGTTCCGCGACTTCAAGCAAATCAAGATCGTCGCCTGCGGCACCAGTTGGCACGCCGCGCAGGCCGGCAAGTTCATGATCGAAAAGCTGGCCCGCATTCCGGTGGAGGTCGACTACGGCAGCGAGTTCCGTTACCGCGATCCGATCCTCAATCCGGAAACCCTCACCGTGGTGATCTCGCAGTCTGGCGAAACGGCCGATACCATCGCCGCGCAGCGCGAAGCGAAATCCAAGGGCTCGAAAACGCTGGCCATCTGCAACGTGGTGGGCTCCATGATCCCGCGCGAAGCGGCCGGCACGCTTCTCACGCACGCCGGTCCTGAAATTGGCGTAGCTTCGACCAAGGCTTTCACCTCACAGATCACGGCGCTGTTCCTTCTCGCCATGTATCTGGGTCAGGAACGCTCCACTCTTTCCGAAACAGAGCTGCAGGACCTGATGCAGGAACTGATTCGCATTCCGTCGAAGCTGGAGCATCTGCTCTCGAAAGATCCCATCACCGATGAAATGGTGCGCGCGCTGCACCGCGCCACCGATTTCCTGTTCCTCGGCCGCGGCATCCACTTCCCCATCGCCCTGGAAGGTGCGTTGAAGCTGAAGGAGATCTCCTACATCCACGCCGAAGGCTATCCCGCCGGCGAGATGAAGCACGGTCCCAACGCGCTGATCGATGAGAAACTGCCGGTAGTAGTGCTGGCAGCCTACGACCCGTCGAATCGCGACAGCCGCCTGCGCTACGAAAAGACCATCTCCAACATCCAGGAAGTCAAAGCGCGCGAGGGCATCGTCGTCGCCATCGTGAACGAGGGCGATGAGGATGTGGCCAAGATGGCCGATTACGCGATCGAGATTCCGGTCACCTGCGAACTGCTTCTGCCGATTCTTGAGATCGTGCCGCTGCAACTGCTGGCCTATCACATCGCCGTGCGCCGCGGTTGCGACGTGGATCAGCCGCGCAACCTGGCCAAGAGCGTCACGGTGGAGTAAGGCCGATTGCGCCAGGCTTCCACACAACTCAGCATCGCCACACGCGGCAAAGGCCTGTTCGAATTCACCGCGCAGGTAGAGTCGTGGGTGGCGGGGCAGGGAATGGAAACCGGGCTGCTCACGCTGTTTCTGCAGCACACCTCGGCGTCGCTTACCATTCAGGAGAACGCCGACCCCGATGTCATCGCCGACCTCAACGACTTCTTCGAGCGCATCGCGCCCGAAAACGACCGGCGTTATCGCCACACCATGGAAGGGCCGGACGATATGCCCGCACATATTCGTGCTGCCCTCACCATGACCCAACTGTCGATCCCCATACACAGAGGCCGCCTGACTCTGGGCACCTGGCAAGGCATCTACGTCTTCGAACACCGCTCCCGTCCGCACCGCCGCAGCGTCGCCCTGCACCTCATCGGTGAGTGAGATGATGAAGACTGCATGAAGAAGCAGATTCGCCTCAATGCGCTCGACATGAACTGCGTTGGGGGCACTCCCGGGCTCTGGCTCCATCCTGAAGACGAGACCCTGGGCTACAACACTCTCGAATACTGGACCGAACTGGCAAAGCTTCTTGAGCGGGGCTTGTTCGACGCCCTGTTCATCGCGGACATCTTCGGGGTTTACGACGTCTACGGCGGCAATGCCGATGCCGGCTTCCGCAATGCCGTGGAGTTCCCGGTCAACGACCCGTGGCTTCTAGTGCCTGCCATGGCCATGGTGACGAAGCACCTGTCGTTTGGGATCACTGGCACCTGCACCTATGAGCCGCCTTATAGCTTTGCACGCAGGCTTTCCACGCTTGACCATTTGACCAATGGCAGACTGGCGTGGAACATTGTCACAGGATACCTGGACAGCGCGGCGAAAGCTTTTGGACTCGATGCACAACTGCCACATGACGAGCGGTATGCCAAGGGCGAAGAGTTCATGGAGGTGGTCTACAAGCTGTGGGAAGGCAGCTGGGAAGACGACGCCGTGGTGCGCGACAAAGTGAACCGCATCTTCGCACGGCCGGAGAAGATCCACAAAGTGAACCACGAGGGTAAGTATTTCCGCATCGAAGGCTATCATCTGTGCGAGCCTTCGCCGCAGCGCACTCCGATTCTGTTTCAGGCAGGCTCTTCCAAGCGTGGGCGGGAGTTTGCCGCGCGCCATGCGGAGTGCGTCTTTATCGGCGGACGGAATCCCAAGATGGCAGGGCAGATCGTGGGCGAGATCAGGGAACTGGCCGCGTCAGCCGGACGCGATCCAGCCAGCGTGCTGATCTATCCTGCACTCACCGTGATCGTTGGCGAGACGGACGCGGCGGCGCAGGCAAAGCTGGATGATTACCGCAAGCATGTGAGCACGGAAGGGATGCTGGCGCTGCTAAGTGGCTATCTGGGGATCGACTTCGCCAGCCGCGATCTGGACGAGCCACTGCGGTTGGAAGACGTCAATGCGATTCAGAGCACCGTGGAAAGTTTCAAGCGGGTGGATCCGAGCCGTCAATGGACATTGCGCGATGCCGCGGAGCGGCTGGGTGTGGCCGGCTCCAAAGCTTTGCTCGCCGGTTCGCCGGCGACGGTGGCGGATGGCATGATCGGTTGGATGGAGGAGGCGGGCATCGATGGTTTTAATGTCGAGTACATCGTGAGTCCCGGAGACTTCAAGGCCTTCGTTGAACTGGCCGTACCGGAGTTGCAGCGGCGAGGCTTCTACAAAACCCACTACGAAGACGGCACACTGCGCGAGAAGCTTTACGGAAAAGGGCGGCGGCATCTGGCGCATGATCACCCTGGATCGGGGTACCGGTTTGGGAGGCGCTAAGAAAACAGGTTATCCTATGAGGAAGCATTATGAGCATTGCCGAACCAAGTTCCGAACAGATCGCCCGTTATGCCGATCGCCTCTCGGCGATGGGAACCGAGCCGCGCCTGCGTATCATGCGCGTGCTGTTGACGGCGCATCCGGCGGGCATGGTTGTCGGCGATATCCAGGCCGAACTGAGCGTGCCTGGTTCCTCACTCTCGCACCACCTGGAAAAGCTCAAGAACGAGGACCTTGTTACCGTGAAGCGGGAAGGCACATATTTACGCTACGCTGCAAACGTGGCTGGTCTACATGAGCTGCTGACTTTCCTGTTTGCGGAATGCTGCACGCGGAATCAGGTTGTCTCGCTGAGCAGTATCTTGACCCTTAGCGGGAACGCATGCAGTTCGGCTGTACCAGCATGCGTTGCAGCTCCTGTTACGGAATCAACACCCAGCTAGAAGCTGAGTTTTGCGCCCAACTGCACCGTGCGCGGGATCGATGTTGCTACGAAGGCGCCGGGGTTCGTCGCCTGATTGGTCACCGGACCCTGGTAATTCACCTGGTTCAGCGCGTTGGTTGCTTCCAGACGCAGTTGCAGATTGATCCGCTCGTGCAGTTTCAAGTCGCGGAACAGCGACAGATCCGCACTGCGGAAGCCGTCTCCACGGACAATGTTGCGTCCGCTGTTTCCGAACGTTCCCAAGGCGGGCAAAGCGAAGGCAGCCGGATTGTAGGCGCGTCCGGCAGGCACGTTGGCTTTCGGATCTCCCACCACGTTTAACCGGTTGAAGCTCTCGCCCGTGTAAGGATCGAACTGGCTGGTGTACGGAGTGAAGGGTTGGCCGGATTGGATGGCGATGTTCCCATTCAGTTTCCAGCCGGCCAGCAGCGGTTTCCACGCCTTGGCCGGAACTGCGTAGTTAAATGCCATGGTAAATCGGCTGGGGATGTCGAAGCTGGATACGGCTCGTTGCAGCTTGCGATTGTAGCTGTTCAGCACGTGTTCGCTGGCGTCGCCGGAGCCGAAGTCCGTCGCATCGTCAATCGACTTCGACCAGGTGTAACCGGCAAGCACGTTCAGCCCGGAACGGAAGCGGCGTTCCAGCTTTAACTGCAGGCTGTGGTACGTCGAGGAAGCCTCGTTGGCGAACAGCGAGATCGAGTTGAAGTCGGGGAAGGGCCGCAGGGCATTGATTACCGGCGCCGTGCCGGCGGCCGATGGAATCGCCGCGGCGATCTGAGCACGCTGCGCCGGGGTGAGCGTAGCCAGCGGCACCTGATTGATATTGAAGTTCACCGGCAGATGGAGGCCGCGCGTACCGCGATACGCCACTTCGACAACCCAACTATCGCCCAACGCATGCTGTACGTCGAGGCTGTATTGCAGGCTGTAGGGATTGCGCAGGCCGGTGGGAATCGCTGCGAGCGACTTCGAAGGCGCCACGCTGCGCAGCAGGTCGAGCAGCGTCTGCACCGGCGCGGAACCTGTTGGGAAGGGCGTTGGAGCGTTGGTCGATGCACTGGCCGAAAACGGAGCGTTGTTTTCGATCTGCTGCACCGTGCTGGCCTGCAGATGGGTTTCATACAGCATGCCCACGCCTCCGCGCACCACGGTCTTTCCGGCGCCATCGAGGTTATAGGCAAAGCCGAAGCGTGGGCCGAAGTTGTTACGGTCGGGCTGATAAAGGCCATTCCAGCCGGAACTGGCGGCTGACAGCAGGCCCTGGCCGGGGACGAAGTTGGAGAGCTTGTTGTTGACTTCCGTGTAAGGCGCGCTGTAGTCGTAGCGCACTCCGTATTCGAGCGTCAGTTTGCGGCTCACGCGCCAGGAATCCTGGGCGAACAGCGCAAAGGTGCTCTGCCGGAATCCACGGCCGAACTGGCCGGTAGTAATGCTGGCCTGGTAGGGGAGGCCGAGTTCCAGGTCCGTCAGGACGTTGGCCAGGCTATTGGCGGGCGTTTTGGGAATCAGCGTGTTTCGCGAGCCATCGAAAGAAAGCGTTCCGCGCATGTTGCCCGCTCCTACGGTGTTGAAGTGGTGGCGGGTGAAATCGGCGCCAAATTTAAAGGAGTGCGAGCCGCGTACCAAATCGACGGCATCGGATGCGAAAACATTGGTCTCGTTCTGAATACGGTTGTACCAGGAGAGTCCTCCGAGATCGGCAAGGCCGCCGGCGGCGAAGGAAATAGAGGGAATGCCATTGGCAGAGGATCCATTGGGAATCCCGAAATCCGCGGCGCCGCGCTGGTCGCCATTGGCCAGATTATTTCCGTAGCGGTTCACGCCGATGCGCGCCTGGTTGACGATGGAAGGGGAGAAGGTGTGCAGGTAGCCGAGCGTGCCGTTGGTGGTACGCTCCGGATTGGGGAGCGAGAAGCCAGGAATGTAGGGGCCGCCGAAGCGGTCGACGATGTAGACCTGATCGTTCAGATTCCACGAAGTGCGCATGGTGAGGACGTCGCGGTCCGTCAGGTGATGATCGGTGCGAACGTGATACTGGTAATCATGCAAGCCGATGCCGAGCGTGGCAATGTAGTTGCCGGCCGCAAGCGTTGCATTGGGATTCGGATAGAGCGCAAGCAGCTTGGCGCTGATTGGTGCGATCCTCGACGAGAGATCGAGGCTCTGAGGGCGGCCAGATGCGTCGGTGTACGAGATCACGCCGCGCCGCTGGTCGGTAGTTGGAACGTTTGAGGTGTGGGTTTCAGAACCTTCCAGATTGCGTAGCAGTTCCGAGTTCACGAAGAAGAAGTGCTTCTGCTTCCATATGGGACCGCCGATGCTGCCGCCGAACTGATTGTGGCGCACGATCCCGCGCGGAAGGCCGGCGCTCTTGCTGAAGGTGGAGTTGGCGTTCAGCACGTTGTTGCGGAAAAATTCATATGCAGCGCCGTGAAACTGGCTCGCTCCAGCGCGTGTGACAATGTTCACTTGTCCGCCCATCGTCCTCCCAAATTCAGCGGGCGGCAGTTCGCTCAAAATGGCGAATTGTCCGACCGCTTCATTCGACGGTTCGAAGTTGATCACATTGTATTGCTGGACGTTCATTGGCATGCCATCGAACAGGAAGTTGTTCGAACGGCTGCGCGCACCATTCACTGTAAATGCGCCTTCCGTATTCTCGCGCGCCTTGCCATAGCGGTTGGCGGCGGTGGAGGTGTTCCATCCCGCGCTGACTCCGGGGATGATGAGGGCCAGGTTTTGTAGCTGGCGTCCGTCGGAGGGCAGATCCTGGATCGCTTGCCCGCTGACGACGGTTGAGGCGGCGGCGGTCTCGAGTTGCGTGAGCGGAGTGGTCTCCTTGACGACTATGGATTCGCGCGCTTCGCCCGTAGGAAGCGTGACGTCAATGCGGACCTCGTCGCCTACACGCAAGATCAAATCTTTGCGTTGGACGGTGGTGAACTGCGGACGCGAAGCCGTGAGCTCATAGGGACCGGCCTGCAGACCGGGCAAGCGGAAGGCGCCGGCTGCGTTGGCGGTGGTTGTCGTGGTGATTCCGGTGGAAGTGTTCTTTGCGACGACCTTTGCGCCAACCAGGACACCTCCGCTGCTGTCTGAGATCGTGCCGCTGATTGAGGCTGCGGGGACGTCGGCCCAAAGGCCAGTGGACGCTAACAGGGCGGCTAGAAACAGAATTGACCGGTTACGAATTCGAGAGTTCAAGGTGTTGTTCTCCGTGCTTGAATTTAAGGGTGTTTCCAATAGACGCCAGCCTAGTGTGGTTTGTAACCCTCAGAAAGCAATAATCTTACACGAAAACTTGATTCAATGATTCCAGTAACGTCGAATGATTTTAATTTGAAATTTCGGGTAATTCCGAAATATACGGCGGAAACTGGCTGGAACTCAATCAGGCTGAACGCCCGCGCCACCCTGCCTAGTGGGCGCTGCAGGAAGTCGCGGCCAGCAGTTCAGCAGGCGTGGTCTGCGGATCGGCCGGGCGAAGGTCGCAGCCGCTCATCACTTCATTGACCACTAGCGGGCCGTAGGCGAATTCCAGCGGTACAACGCGGCTCTTGCGCGGATAAACCCAGTGCTTGGCATTCACCTGCACGTGGCAGCAGAAGACCGCCGTGCCGTTGCCGCCCTGCGGGACGCTGGCCCAGCCGGCTTTCGTCGCAAGAAAAGGGATGGCGGCGAAGAGGTTCTGCACATCGGTGGTTTCCTGGCGCAGATCGATGCCTAGGTGATCGAGGTACGGCCGGGGGCGCTTTTCGTTGGTCTTGTCTTCGATCAGATCATCCTGCGAGATGTTGATGGAGGAGAAGATCACGTTCATGCCGCTGGAGAAGGCGTACTTGATGTAGCCGTCCATGGCGTTTTCGGTCTTCGAGCCAACGGTAAGTTCGGCGGGTACGCAGGCGATGTCGTCGACCTTGATGTTGACGTGCAGCGAGTCGGCCATCTGGATGGCGTCGGCGAAAGCGAAGCAGGACATGAAGGCGGTGTTGACTTCGTTCCACTCGGCCTGGGTGAGCAGGCCAGCGTCGCGGAACTTTTCCAGGGTTTGGAGTGCTTTGTCTTTGTCGATCATCGGAGGATACCTCGCTTTAGATTAGCGTGGAAATGGCTGATGAGCAAGATTTGGGTAATGGTTGAACAGGGCAGCGTTACGTTGCCCACCTCAGATTGCCACGACATCGACTACACGTCCAGAAGCCCTGGCCAGCCGTCCTATGTCATCTGGGTCGCTTGTGAGAATTGTAGCTCTATTTCGAATGGCTGTCGTCACCACAACTGCGTCAACCACATCTGCTGTATTGGTCATGCCGAGCAGTCGCCCTGCTTCGTGCGCGTCGGCTTCGCCAAGAGGAACGACTGTGCACCCAGTCAAGAATCGGCGGAGCTGTGCCTGCCGTGGTGACCGGCTGACCTGGGCGACCACCGGCGCGGGAACCAATGGAATTATGCCGAGTTCCAAACGGACTTTGTGCTCGGCCCACGCCCGCCGCTCATTTCTATCGGCGGCCACGAGAACGGCGGCGTCGTAGACAATTGGGCTCATGCCGGGCGCCGCACGGTCCGCGACCTTCGAAGCTGCTCCTGCACATTGCGGCGGGCTTCGTTCATCTCTTCCGCGGTAAAGCTGCCGTGCTGTTTTTCCCAAAGATCAATCGCCGCCAAACCAGCACTCCGCTTCAGCGATTCGCGGGCCGCATTTGTCATCCATGCGGAGACGCTCATCCCGTCGCGGGCCGCCGCAGCGAGGATATTTTTGTGAACTTCAGGGTCGATGGTGATGGCGAGCTTAGGCGATGGGTTGCCACGCGGCATAAGAACTATCTTACTACAGTATGATAGTTTAGGAAATTTCCGTTCCCAGACGCTACTCTGTCCCTCTCCGCGGCCGCAACCACCAACCGGCGGCAATCAGCGCGGGCAGCGTCAGGCACAGCAGCATCACGGATGCCGCCGCCACCAGCGGGCTGATGGCAAAACGCAAGTTCGGCCAGATGACTCGCGGGAGAGTTTCTGTAGAGCGCGTTGCCAGAAACAGAGAAATGGTAACCTCGTTCAGCGAGATGACCAGTGCAAATAGCGTGGCCGCCAGCACGGCAGGCAGGATCAGCGGAAAGGTCACGAATCGCAAGACCTGCCACGGGCCGGCCCCCAGGCCGCGTGCGGCGGCTTCCAGATTCGGATCGGATTGGCGCAGCGACGCGCGCAGCACAAGATACGCAACGGGAATCGCCAGCACGGAATGCGCCAGGGCCAGGCTGAGGTGCGTGCCCCACAACGGCGTGATGCGCACCACCGCAAGCATGCCCGCGGCCAGCGCGACGCCCGGCAGCACCATCGGCAGCAGGATGGCGCCTTCCCACAGGGACTTCCATTTGAAATGATTCCGCAGCATGGCGATGGCCGTGGCCAGGGCCGTCGCGACGGAGAAGACGGCTGTCAGCACAGCAATGAAGATGCTGTTGACCAGCGCCTGGATCCACACCGGATCGTTGAAAAACCGGCGGTACCAATCGAGCGTCCACTCTCCGCGCGGCAGTTCCAGATAGCGCGACGGCGTGAACGACACCAGGATCGACAGCAACAACGGCAGCAGCAGAAGTGCGATCAGCAGATACGCCAGCCGTTTCATGCCAGCCTCCGGCGCAGTGCGGTCAGCACAAAGGCTGCAAGCGCCAGCACGGCAATGAGGGTGACATTCAATGCGGCGGCGATGGTCCAGTTCATGTCCTGGTGCATCTGCCGTTCCACCTCGACGGCAATCGTATAGTGCGCAGGCTCGCCGAGCATGTACGGACCGAGGAACGCGCTGGCGCTCCAAAGCAGCGTGAATATGGCCGCCGCGGAAACTCCCGGCATGCTAAGCGGCAGCGTCACGCGCCAGAAAGCGGAGGCAGAGGAAGCGCCCAGGCCGCGGGCCGCTTCGATCAGATGATACGGCACGCCTTCCAGCGCGGCGGAGATGGTGAGCGCGGCATAGGGCACAAGCATCATCGTTTCGCCTACAACCACCGGGATGAAACCGTTGGCGCCGAAGATCATCTTCACACCATAAACGAACACCAGGATATTGGTGAATTTGGGCAGCGTGATCAGCAGGATGAGTGCGATTTTATGTTTGATCGTCGCGCGGTAAATCGCGTAGCCCAGCACATAGCCGATCAGCAAAGTAAAGGCTGTGACTACCAGTGCCAACGTGGCTGTGAACCCGAACATGCGCTGATAGTAGGATTCGGTCAGCACTTTCGCGAAGCTTTCCAGCGACCACGTGCCGGGCTGGTAGAACAGCGCGTCGAGCCATTTTTCGCCCGAAACATTACCCCGGGAATAGAGGCTCATCCGCAGCACGAACACCAGCGGAGTCAGCACCGCCGCGAGCCACAGCAGGGCGATTGGAAGCAGCAGAACTCTCGCCGTGTTCCTCATTGTAGACCGAAGAACGAGGAGACAAACGGCGTTGCCGGATTCAGGTAGAGGTCGAGCGCCCGCCCAGTCTGTTCAATGACGCCGCCGTTCATCACGGAGATGCGGTCGGCAACGGCGAGTGCTTCCTCCTGATCATGAGTCACCAATATCGTCGTGATTTTCAGGCGCTGTTGCAGCGTGCGCAACTCGTCGCGCGTGCGCAGGCGGACGTTGCGGTCCAGATTGGCCAGCGGCTCGTCAAGCAGTAGAACTTCGGGCTCAATCACGAGCGCGCGGGCGAGCGCGACGCGCTGCTGCTGGCCTCCGGAAAGCGCAGCGGGCTTGCGGTTCTCCATGCCTTCCAGGCCAACCAGTGAAAGCAGGCTCAAGGCGCGGGCGCGCCGGACCACCTTTTCGATGCCACGCATGCGCAGGCCGAATTCTACGTTATCGAGCACCGTCATGTGCGGGAACAGCGCGTAGTTCTGGAACACCATGCCCACGTTGCGATGTTCGGGCGCGGCGTGGGTGACGTCGCGCCCGTTAATGTGGATGGCGCCGGAGTCGGTCTGTTCATAGCCGCCCGCCATACGCAGCAACGTGGTTTTGCCGCAGCCGGAGGGGCCGAGCACGGCATGCAGTTCGCCTGGACGCAAGGCGATCGTGGTTGGGCGGACTGCCGTCACGGCGGCAAAAGTCTTCGAGACATTGAGGAACTCGATCATGCGTTAAACCAGCACCTCCTGGTTCCAGCGGGTGGTCATGTCCTCCCAATGCTGCAAGTAGGCGTCGTACGGGTAATAGTGGAGCTTGGCGAAATCGTCGTCAGTAAATGGATTCACGCGAGCCCACAACTCGTCACGTGCGGCCTGCGCCGCGGCTACTTCTGGAATGGGGCTGGGAAAGCCCGCGGCGGCATATTCGCGCTGGAATTCGAGGCTTGCGAATTGATTGATGAATTCGTGCGCCAGTTCGCGATTGCGAGTGCCGCGCGGTACCAGCCAGATGGCTTGAAAATGGGCGCGGTCGGGCGTCAGGAAGATGTCGAGTCCGCGCGGTTCGCGCAGCAGACCGAACGTGTCGACGCTATGAATATTGCCGGTCTTGACCGTTCCTTGGAGCAAACTGTAAGCCATGTCGGGCGAGGTGGTCCACCAATGCTTCACTTTGCGGCGCTGCTCGCGGGCATATGCAAAGCTGTCTGCGAAGTCTTCGCCGATCGCCAATGCGGCACGCCCCGGGTAGCGGGCGGCGGCAAAGGTGTAGAGCGACATGTAGCTGGCTCGATACAAGCCTGGATTGCGGTCGAGCACTTCCAGCCAGCTTTCCGGGCGCGCCGACGCGGTGTTGTAAATGCCGGTATGCAAAGCGTCAGGCCAGGTGAGGCCATAGCCATCCTGAAACACCCAGTTGTTTAGGGCGCTGGGATGAAACCGGCGGGCGTTGGGGATTTTTCGCCCGTCGAGCTTTTGAAAATAGCCGCGGCGGATCACGGCGTAGACTTGAAACGGAGCGACGATCATCACATCGTAGGGCGGTTGATCGGGCGGCGCGATCAAAAGCTTCGGGATCTCTTCTCCCCACCCGTTGTCGAACAGTACCGTGGCGCCGGTTGCCTTCTCAAAGAGCGGTTTCAGCGCGCGCTCAAAGGTTTGTCCCCATGGTCCGGCCCAGGTGAACACGGTTAGAGCCGGCTTGGAGCGGGCTCGTGAGCAGCCAGAGGCCACGCTAAACGCAAGCATGGATCGGCGGGTAAGACGGGACACCTCGTCATTGTACAGCACGGCCGTCGATAATGAGGGAAAATGGTAGAGGAGCCAACGTATGCCTGCCAAAGTCCGTCAGCACCTATTTTACGAAACCTCGCATTCCCCTTCCTTAGCAGACCTGGTTGGATACGAAGAAGCCAAAGGCATGATCGACTTTTGCTTCATCGCCAGCCCGTACTACCCAACCCAAGGGATGCTCGATAATCTGAAGGAAAACTTCACCAATCTGATCAAGTCCTACCCGTCCAGCAGCCCGGAAATGAGCCAGAGACATTTAGCCGCCGTGCTGAATGTGAATCCGGAACACCTGATCATCGGCAACGGAGCCACCGAACTCATCGTGCTGATCAACACGACCCTCATTGACCGCATCGCCGTGCCAATCCCCACCTTCGGCGAATACATCGAAAAGATGAAAGATCAGCGCGACGCCGAACTGTTCGCTCTGCAGCCGGAGGAAAACTATCAGCTCAATTTGCAGGAATATCTGACGTGGGTGCGGCGTCGCGGGCTAAAGGCGCTGCTCGTGATCAACCCCGGCAACCCCACCGGCCAGCTGTTTTCACTCGATGAGATGCGCGACTTCCTGCGCTCCGCCAAGGACATGGAACTGGTAATCGTCGACGAATCGTTCATCGACTTCGCCGGCGAATCCATCCCCAGCCTGCTCCCCATCGCCGAGCAGTTTACCAATCTGCTGATTGTGCGCAGCATGAGCAAGCACTGCGGCGTGCCCGGCCTGCGTCTCGGCTACTGCTACAGCGCGAATCTGTTCGTGCTGAATCGCATGCGCCAGTTCATTCCCACCTGGAACGTGAACACCGTGGCGCAGTATTTTCTGTCGCTGCTGCCTGGCACCGATACGGAGTATCACGAAAGCAGAAAGCGCCTGATCGCCGATGTCCGCTGGCTTTATAACGAACTGTGCCGCGTACCGGAAATCGAGGTCTACCCGACCGGCGCCAATTTCGTCCTGTTCAAAGTGAATGGCGGCCTCACCGCGGCCGAACTGCAGGCGCGCTTGCTGGCTGACCATCGCATGTACGTGCGCGATTGCTCCAATAAGATCGGCATGGACAAGTTCCACATCCGCGTGGCGTCCCAGGGGCACGATAAAGATGCGCGGCTGGTGGACGCCTTATGGACCGTCCTCGCCCCGCACGCGGCAGAGCGCAGATTTGAGGTGGCTGCACGATGAAAGGAAAGATGCGGCCACACGTTTTAGTGGTCACGCGCCGGACGATTCGCAAGCACAAATACATCGATTACGTTGGCGAATTCCATCTGGAACACCTGATGCACCTGGGACTGCTGCCCATCGTGGTGCCGGTGTCTGCCGGGACCGAGGAGTGCCTGCCCGGCTACATGGCGAACATGAAGGGGCTGCTGCTGGTGGAAGGAGAAGACATCGAGCCCACGCGGTATGCCGCACGGCCTGAGAATTTTCAATACGTCGAAAAGACGCATGCGCTCAAAGACGAGATCGAGTTTCAGTTGCTGCACTACGCCCTTAAGCACGAGCTTCCGATTCTCGGAATCTGCCGCGGCTCGCAGCTGCTGAATGTGGTTTGCGGCGGGACCCTATACGGCGATGTGCAGAAAGAGAAGGGCACGGCGCTCACTCACATGGACATGCACCATTACGATTCCTACCGCCATCCCATCTCGATCGTTCCGGGCAGCAGGCTGGAGCGGTGGTATGATCGCAGCACGCTGGAAGTGAACAGCTATCATCACCAGGGCGTGCTCCAACTGGCCGATCGGTTTGTGCCGATGGCCTACGCCGAGGATGGCCTGATCGAAGGCTTCTGCGATCCCACCGTGCCGTTCGTCGTGGGCCTGCAATTTCACCCCGAACGGATGAAAGAGGAGCCCGCCGGCAACTGGAAAATCTGGACCGAGTTTGGCGCGGCCGTGTTCAGCCGCGCGTGAGACTCCAATGTCGCTTACATTGACTAGAACGACGCGGTGCATTTGGGGTCTGACACCTATTTCCGGCGCATTCCAGCCGAAAATGGGCTGTCTGACCCCAATTGCCCTCCACCGCAATGCCCCAATGAGCCGCTTACCAAGTCGGAAGCTCGCCTCATAAACGCAATGTAAGCGACATTGGCGAGAGACTCTGCGCCACGTCGATGGCTGCAAAGTTATTTTCGCGCGGTGCCTTAGTTGATATTATCGGGTCTATGTTGCGAGCATTCGTGGTGCTGGTCTTGTGGATGGCGGTGTGCCAATCCCAGGAACTCGAACCAGCACCGCTGACGACATTCGGAACCACCGTAGTCATCCCCTCCGGCCTGCGCGGAGAGATCTTCTTCGTCAAGTCCGGCATCAGCAAGCTGCCCGATTTCGACAAGCTGAGAAAGAAGCAGAAGCCGACCGGCATCATCTATACGAACGCGCTAAACATCCCTCCGCGCAACTTCCGCGAAGGCTTCCCCGGCGTCAGCAAGCGCAGTACCGATTTCGCCATCGACTACACCGGCAAGTTCTGGATCGACAAGCCCGGCCGCTACGATTTCATACTGTTCTCCGACGATGGTTCCAAGCTGTACATTGATGACCGCCTCATCGTCGATAACGACGGTCTTCACATCACTAAAGGCGTTGGAAAGAACCTCCACCTGGCAGGCGGACTGCACACGATCCGCGTGTCCTATTTCCAGGGACCATGTGGCGGCTATGCCCCCTGCCTGTCACTGATGCTGGGCATCCGGCCCGAAGGCGGCAAGCTGCGCGTGTTCAATACGGATGAACTGAAGCCGCCGCCGAATCCCGAGGACTGGAAGTTCAAGCCGCCGCCAGAGCCAGAGGAGAAGCCGCGATGATCAGTGGCATGCCGGCGCCGGGTTACCGGGACGAACTGGGATTTGTATCAGGACGTCCTTTGATCGCCCCGAATCCCGCCCTTTACTGAACACGAGTCGTAGGATTCCGATATCCTCACTTTCCTGGCCCGACTTCTGCGATTGAGAATTGAGCCGAGATCGGCTGTGGCGATCATTTTTAGTCCAGAAGGGCACTTTACTACTTGGAGGATACTTTCCGGATGCGGCACATTAACCGGCCAATCCATCGGTACAGCTATAACAGCAAGAACAGAACGTAGTCTTCTTGTTTCGTTCGAACAGACTTGAATGACTCTTCCCGAGGGGAGGCGCGGCGGAAAACCCGAGTTCAGCGTATTGGGTGAGAAGTTGGCACACCACTTCGGATTTTTGCGGAACCAGTGATTCAAGGTGTGTCCTACTGCGATGGGACCAACGTCAGGGCACACGATGGGATGGGATTCCCAAGAAGGGAACAGCCCCCGGGATTGGGTGGCTCATCCCAAGGAGGAATCCGGCAGAAAAAACAACGCAGGGAAGCAGAGTTTGCCTCCATGCGTAGAGCGCCCGGCGAAAGAATGCTCACTTGCGAAGTTTGCGAGCAAGGAAAGAGGTCGCAGCCAAGCCGAGGCCGAGCATCGAAAGAGTGGCGGCTTCCGGCGTGCACGTGTAGGTAGCCGTGATGGCTCGTTAAAAATCCTAGCGGCCACGCCAGAGGTATCGGCATAGGCATCGGTGAGGGTGAAAGCGTCACCGTTGAACCCCGACGCGTTCGTGGCATCAGTAAGGGCGGTCGGCGCCGGATGCGTGCTGCTAGAGTGCGATGCGGCGACGCAGCGCGAGTAATCCGAGCATCGCGCTTCCGACGAGTACGATACTCGTGGGCTCTGGGGTAGTCGTGATCGTGAACGAGTCTGCCGTCGCGCCGGATCCCCATGTCCAAGTATAGGTTCCGGGCGTTATGCCGAGAGCAAAGATCGTTGTACTGTTCCAGATCTCCGTGGCCGAAAGGGCAGTCCCCGAGACGTATCCTGTGGGCACTGCAAGGGCCCCGACATTGCCATTTATTCCGACGGCGCTTCCCGCAAAAGACGAGGCAATAAATTGACCGAGCCCCCCGAACGAAGCAGGGCCGGTAACCCCATTGAATCGAACCAAATTAATGGCGCTAGGATTGACATCAAAAACCAGAATCGCTGCGGCCGAACTGATAAACCCATTGCCCCCTACGGCGCCAGCGCTAGTCAGCGCGGATGTGTTGATGGTTCCGCTACCCGTGGCAACCACGTTACTCCCCACCTCTTGGATAGTGGCGATGAAGCCGGCGTAAGCGTGTGGCGCGGTGATCGTAAGAGCAGCCAGCGCCGCGATTCCCATAGCCGCCGAGCGTTTCAAAGTCAGATTGTTGAGCATTCTATTCCCTCCAATAATTCATTCGGATCTAACGGCTCGAATACTTCAGTCAAGGTGCGCCGAAGGTACAAATGATTGTAGCCGTGTCCCCCCCCTGAGTCAAGTTAGTATTTCGACATCCGAATTGGGCCAGGTTGGCGGGATGCCGAAAATGCAATCGCGCTTCAGCGCCGCCGACGGGCGGCGCCTTCTAATCCTGATTTCAGTTGAGGAGAAGGCGGAGGAATCGCCCATGTTGATTCAGAACTGGGCAGCGCGATTGAAGAAATACGAATGCTCGGTCTTTGTTTGGAATTCCTTCCGAATCGTGGGCATGCTGAAGTTGCCCTCCTTCAAATTGTATTTGGCGAGACGAAGGCTAGCTGCGAACGAATGCTCCCAAGATAGGGCATTCGAGGAAGCGTCGGATTTGGATTCTGTCCGGATGGTCCGGCCACGCGGAAGTTAGATTGTAGTCCTCGGCAATGAATGAGATTTGCAGTGCTTCCCCCCGCACGGCGCGCTTGAAACCGAGCAATAGAACGGAAACTGGCCTTATCGGAAAAGTGCACATAGCCCCGCTCCGCGCTCATTCCGAAATCTCCCTTTACAATCCATAGAAGCGTTAAAAACCTCCAGGCCGCCTCCACTAATCCTATGTCGCATCAACAGCGCGATCTTCGCGATGCCTTGCAGCAGCACAACTCAAATGCGAATCCAATCGATACCCGCGCCTGCTGCTGGAACTCCGTGGTTCCATAGCCGCATTGAGCCCACAGCCCTTTTCAAGGTAAGATGTTCTTACCATGCAAACACGCATTTCGAGCAAAGGGCAGGTGGTTCTTCCCGGCCCGATCCGGCGAAAGCTTGGGCTTGTACCCGGTGATGCGCTCGACGCGAGCGTGAAGAGTGGGCAAATCGTCCTTACCCCTCGCCATTCGCGGCCAACGAAAGCGGCGATCGGGCGTGATGCAGTTACCGGTCTGCCTGTTCTCAGTGCCGGGCCGCAGGCTGCGCAACTCACCAGTCGGCAGGTTGAGGACATTCTGTCGAGTCTCCCGTGAAATACCTGCTTGATGTAAATGCACTGGTTGCTCTTGGGTTCCTGGAACACGAATTCCATGATCGCGTTGGCCGGTGGCTGATGAGTCTCCGCAAGGAGAGTAGCTACGAAATTCTCACTTGCCCGATCACGGAGTTGGGATTCGTTCGCGTTTTGAGTCAGGCTCCGCAATACGGGTTGACCGTCGCACAGTCGAAGACCCTGCTGACCAAACTCAAGAAGCAGGGAATGGTCCCCTTCCGGTTCATCGCCGACGATCACGACATCGCGCACCTGCCGGCGTGGGTCAAGACGGGGAGGCAGACCACTGACGGCCATTTGGCGGAGTTGGCACGGGCGCACGATTCCGTACTTGCGACGTTGGATGAACGGATACCCTTGGCCTTTGTGATCCCGGGCTAATTGGCGGTCAGCGGAAGACTCTCAAATCTGGCCAGCCGTAGGCGGCTTCAATGCAGGGCTGCCCACCACATCCCGACCGGCCAGTCCTCTCCTTCCTGCATAAGGCGAAATCCGCAAGGCTTTCGTCCGCCTTACAGCCGCCGATCGTTATCGACCAGTCCCACCGCCGCGCCGCCAGCAAATGCTGCCGTACGGATGTTTCCATCGCCATTCCGCATCCAATAATTATTGCCACGGCGGCTTGCTCAGTTGCAGCGATCCGTAGTTGCGGCACATTCGCATTGACAGGAAGATGGATCGCATCAAGGCCGAACCCGGCGAGATCGCGATAGCTTGTCTCTGGCATGCCATCCACATTATATGCGCCGGCGCGCGCACCTCAGCCGTTGGAGTAAACTGGACTCATGGCAATCTCTCGGCGTGAGTTTCTCGAATCCGCGGCGGCTATATCGCTCGCTGCGCAGTCCGCACTCGGAGCGGCGGTAGACAGCAAAACCGGCATGCCCACGCGCATTCTGGGCAAGACCGGCGCGCGCGTTTCCGTGCTCGCCTTCGGCTGCGGCTCGCGCTTCCTGATGTACAAGGAAGAGGACGCCGCGCTCGCCGCGTTGACCAAAGGCCTGGACCTCGGCATCACTTACATCGACACAGCCTTCAGCTACGGCAACGGCGTCAGCGAAACCCGCGTCGGCAAACTCATGCCTGCGCGGCGCAAGCAGGTGTGGCTCGCAACGAAAGTACAGGCTCGCAAAGGCGATGACGCCATGAAGATCATCGAAGGCAGTCTGAAGCGCCTGCAAACCGATCACGTCGACCTGCTGCACATCCACGCCCTCATGGGCGAAGACGATCTGGCCGCCATCGAAGCCAAAGACGGCGTGCTGCCCATCGTCTATAAGATGCGCGAACAGAAGGTCGCCCGCAACATCGGCATCACCTGCCATCACGATCCGCGCATCCTGAAAATGGCCCTCGAACGTCACGATTTCGATTGCACCCAAATGGCGATCAATGCCGCCCGCGCCGGCATGGTCACGGTGGATAAGAAGATGTCGATGGGCGAACCGCGGCTCGACCAGGGCTTCGAAAATATCGCCCTGCCCGTGGCACTGAAGAAGAAGATGGGCGTCATCGGCATGAAGGTGTTCGGCCAGGAAAAGCTCGTCGGCCAGGTGCCGGTGGAAAAGCTGATCCACTACACGCTGTCGTTGCCGGTCACAGCCTGCACAGCGGGCATGCCCAAGTTCGAACACATCGAAGAGAACATCAAGATCGCCAAGGCGTTCAAGCAGATGTCGCCGGCCGATATGAAGACGCTCAGTGACGATATGGCCGGCAAGAACAAGATGGCACTCGACGCCTTCTTCCACGGGCACATCGACGCTTAACCGTCTCAACGCACCTGTTTCAGCAGTGCCTCCAGAATCGACTGGCGGTAACGGAAGTTTGTTCGTTTCAGGCTGGCAAACGCCTCCGGCAATTGCACCAGACCTCTCCTGGCAGCCAGGGATAATACGCCCAGTGTGCCAGTGACTTCGAATCCTCTCGCTAATGCAGCCCTCGTACCTTTACGCTCATCCATGAGGATCAGGCTGGCGGGAAGCTGCAAATTGCTTCGCGCTCACCGGCCCCCAGGGCGAGGAGGGCTTCATCCATGACGTCGGGTATGGATACGACTTTCAGGATGCGGCCCAGTTGCGAGTCAAACTCGGAGCCGTTGGGTGCGCTAGCTCCGCGTGAACTGCTTTGGGAATGATGATTTTTCCAAATAACGCAGGCAAGAGTTGGATTTGATCGATCGATAATAAGTAGAAGATAGGACTTGTGTCCGCGACTACTATTTGCATCAGAATCCTAGCCGCTCCAGGCTCAAACGCTCCCGTTCGGCATCTTCAAGCGTATACTCGATCCAGACATCGTGCGCTTTCAAGAAGGCATCGAACTGAAAGCTGGTTTCAATTCCCAGCAGCTGCTGCAGCTCGGGTTTCGTCATGCGATCATGCTTGTATTCTTCCGCTGCAAAGGCTTCCAATGCGCGACGGGAAATGTCACCGCCAAGCCGTTGGGCTAACTCGTCAGGGATTTGCATGGTCACGTTCATTTCATAACTAGGTTAACTCAATTAGCTGTTTCCTGACACCCGCCTGCATGCTCGTGATCTCGAGTCTTTAACATTTCCGCTTGACGCTACACGCTTGCGTCCCCATCGTTTCCTATCACGCCAGAGGTTCTAATCCTTCAACCCCTTCCCGATTCTCCAGCGGGCGAAGCTAGATCCTCATCGTCGTCAGCCGGTTTGATTCTTCCCCGCTCAAAGCGGTGAATGAAATGATCAAGCGCCCTGTGCATTTCCATGGCCATTATGTGGGATTCCTTCGAAGGACCAGCCAACTCAATCATGAATTCGCGCCGTCCAATACTTTTGAAGAATCGGCGCAACCGCTCAATAGCTCGTTGGCCCGATTTGAAGTCACCGTCGCGAATCTCCCTATAAGCCTCGGTCATTACCTCCGCTAGCCACGGAAAATCCTCTCGCACCATGCCAGCGAAAATTAGAAGAGAAATTGACTCATCGCCATCCTCGGACATCATGTGGGCCATGTCTTCCATCATCATCGGATGGAAGTTTCTCATTCGCCTCCTAGCACGCGGCCCATGTTCAGACACTGTGCTCTCAATGTCCCGAAAACGAATGTCAAGACCACGAACGCCCGACACCAACTCCTCAAGAATCTCATGATGCGGTCTCATGTGTTTGGCTGTCGGAGCTTCGGCGGGAGTCCCTTGGATTTGCTTTTCAAGTTCAGGCCACAGCGCCGAAAACAACTGGTTCTTGCGGTCATCTGGCACGGCGGTTTCACATGATTTGTTTATTGATCCAACCACTTCGGCCAATCCCTCACGGTCGAATTTCTTCGCCTGAAACTGAGCGAGTGGGCCGCTGATGTCGCTGAATTCCAGATTGAACAGCAGCGGAATGACCTTTGATCCCTGCATCGCTTTTGCAAGAGCTCCAGCCTCGAATAGGACCCACGGCGAATTGATGTTCTCAGGAGTCACGCAGATAATTCCGAAGTTCGAGGTTTCAAGTTCCTTGGCGACTACAGTCGCCCAACGGTCGCCTGCTGATACGTCGGCGTCCGATAGCCACGGTTTCACGTAGTGCCGCACCAAGGGCAGCTAGCCGTGCAAACCTTGGGCGAGGAGGCGGCTTCGCTCGCCGCTCCAGCTAACGAACACTTTCATATGGTCTCCTGCGGGATCGTCCAATCAAGTATAACTTCATGATATAACGTCATGCTCTGCCGGAATGTCAGTTATGAAAACGGTGTCCGTCATCGGCTTGCTTTTAGCCATCCAACAACAACATTGGAGTAGTCGATAAATGTAAGCTCATCCAGCTGCAAGTTTGCCGCCTGGCACAGCCGGGGAAGATCCGCGCAGAATCGTGCGTACCGGGCGGCCACCTTCGCTCCTCCGGGAATATTCGACCGCCTGGAGGCCGTCGTTAGCCAGTTTCGGACAACGATGATCGCCTGATCGGGCTGCCCGCCGTGAGCGCGAATGTCATGGCCGGCGATGTCGGATATAAACTTCTGGTAACGATACTGCTCTACGTCAAGCACGAGACTTACCTTGCCTCGTTGAACTTTGGGTCCAAAACTCCTGCATCCAAAGAACAATCCAAGTTCCAATGGCATGTTGAAGCGAGGAAGACGGTTCACCGCGTCCAAGGTGACTTCAGAAATGTCGTGGATGCCGTACTTACACTGTTTGATAATGCGCTCGATTTTCGCTAATCGCACCTCGCCGGAATCATCCGCTTCACGCGCACAACGTGGCACGAATCCAAGGTCATAAATGGCAAACACATGCGCATTGAACAGCGGTTTGTAACTGTCGTCAAATGGGCAGTTAATAAAGACATCGTTGCTGTTGAATGTTTCAGGCACGTGGTGGAGCAGGAACTGCACCGAGGCGTTCAAGCGCTAGTCGGCCGGCGGCATTCTGGATGTTCTTATTGCCACCGCGCTTGCCAGGTGGGTCCTGCACCTTTGGCAGCCTGTGGGTCACATGCTTAAGGATCTGCCCGTCCTGGCGCAATACGACATACTGCCCGGAAACACTTTCCCGCACTATGTGGCTGGCGGCTTTAATGGCATCTGCCTTCGTTGAGAAGGTGCTCTCCTTGCCGCCCTCGCGTCTAATAGCCCAGCCGTGCTCCAATTGAACTACGTGCACCGTCTTGTTGTTCTTGGCCATTTCACTTCCATTGTAATCGAACTCGCCGTGCCCTCGAAAACCCTACCAATAAAAGGCTCATGGCTGAGACTGTCGCCGCGCTCCCGGGCAACTGGGTCACGATGCGAACATACATAATCCTGGAAAAAGCAGTTGGATGGGCTTCAGCCAATTCGCACGACGCCGCGCATTTGGGGTCTGACACCTTTTT
>CAIRSA010000015.1 GCA_903881085.1 uncultured Acidobacteriia bacterium | reverse complement strand
GGCAAAAGACGCCGGAAACATGCGGGCTGTCCCCAGTTTGCGCAGTCTCGCCACCCATCCGAATTTGCCGTCGACTGCTCTATTTTAGGATAAAGCGAAGGACCTGGTTGCATATTGCTTTCCGCGTCACGCAGGTTGTGGAGCGCCACTGTCCAGAGATTGCGTTCAGCCGTACCTCAACAGGAATCAATGTCGATCCATATCAGCGGAACGGGCAGCCTCTTTCTTCCGGTCCTCAGCCTCAGAGCGCGGATACCACACGACTGCGCCACGACCATCGAAAAAGGACGATCCATAGGAATGGATAGAGAGAGATGGCAATGTAGGGGAGCGAGGCGATGATGATGGCCGGGTACGGCAGGAATGAGATCGCACCAATCACCTGCAATAGCGCAAGTAAGATACGAGGGAAGTTCATTCCATCGCTAAGCATGCCGGTGCTTCGGTTGATTGATCATTGGTAATCTATAACTAAATGCCAGTTTACCGCTCCCGTACCACGACGCACGGCCGCAATATGGCCGGAGCACGCAGCCTTTGGCGCGCCACCGGAATGAAAGATGGAGACTTCGATAAGCCGATCATCGCCATCGCCAATTCCTTCACGCAATTCGTTCCCGGACACGTTCACCTGAAAGACCTCGGACAGCTTGTCGCCGAAGAGATCGACCGCGCTGGCGGCGTCGCAAAGGAGTTCAACACCATCGCCGTCGATGACGGCATCGCCATGGGCCACGACGGCATGTTGTACAGCCTGCCGTCACGCGAACTGATCGCCGATAGCGTGGAGTACATGGCCAACGCCCACTGCGCCGACGCGCTGGTTTGCATTTCCAACTGCGACAAGATCACACCCGGCATGTTGATGGCTTCGCTGCGGCTGAACATTCCCACCATCTTTGTTTCCGGCGGTCCGATGGAAGCCGGCAAGATCATTCAGGGCGGGCAACTGATCAAGGCGCTGGACCTGGTAGACGCGATGGTAGCCGCAGCCGATCCGAAGGTCAGCGATGCAGACGCAGAAGAGATGGAGCGTTCGGCTTGCCCCACCTGCGGCTCGTGCTCCGGCATGTTCACCGCAAACTCCATGAACTGCCTGACCGAAGCGCTGGGCCTGGCGCTGCCCGGCAACGGCACCGTGCTCGCCACCCACTCCGACCGCAAGGAACTCTTTCTCGAAGCCGGCCGCCGCATCGTTGGACTGGCGAAGCGCTACTACGAACAGGATGACGAAACGGCTCTGCCGCGCGGCATCGCCACGTTCGATGCGTTTGAGAACGCCATGACGCTCGACATTGCCATGGGCGGCTCCACCAACACCGTGCTGCACCTGCTCGCCGCGGCGCACGAAGCCGGCGTGCCGTTCACCATGCGCGATATCGACAGGCTTTCCCGCCGCGTGCCGCATCTGTGCAAGGTGGCGCCATCGACGGCGAACGTACACATTGAAGACGTACACCGCGCGGGCGGCATTCTGCGCATTCTGGGCGAATTGGATCGCGGCGGCTTGATCCATCGCGATTTGCCCACGGTCCATGCGAAGACGTTGGGCGATGCCATCGATCAATACGACATCCGGCGTAATCCCACTCCCGCGATTGAAGAGTTCTTCAAGTCCGCGCCGGCCGGGATCCGCACGGTGCATCCCTTCAGCCAGAGCTCGCGCTTTGACCGGCTCGATCTAGATCCCGAACGCGGCGTGACGCGCGACATTGAGCACGCCTTCAGTCCCGATGGAGGCCTGGCTGTGCTCTACGGCAACATCGCCGAAGAGGGCTGCATTGTGAAAACGGCGGGCGTGGACGCATCGCTGTTGACCTTTGCCGGGAATGCGCGCATCTTCGAAAGCCAGGACGATGCAGTGGCTGGGATTTTGGGAAATGACGTGATTCCAGGCGATGTGGTGGTCATCCGCTATGAAGGGCCGAAGGGCGGCCCGGGCATGCAGGAGATGCTGTACCCCACCAGCTATCTGAAGTCGAAGGGTCTGGGTAAGGCCTGCGCGCTGATCACCGACGGACGTTTTTCAGGCGGTAGTTCGGGCCTTTCCATCGGTCACGTTTCGCCTGAGGCGGCCGAGGGCGGAGCGATTGGCTTGATCGAAGAGGGCGACCGCATTGAGTTCGATATTCCCAACCGGTCCATCCGGCTCGCCATCAGCGACGAGGAGTTGTTGCGGCGGCGCGACGCCATGGAAGCGCAGGGGCTGGGCGCGTGGCAGCCGGCGAATCCGCGCCAACGGCGAGTGACAGCCGCGTTGCAGGCGTATGCGGCGATGGCGACTAGTGCGTCGCGCGGCGCGGTGCGCGACGTAGGCGCGCTGCGGCGGTAATATAAGCCGGTTACCCGCTGGACAATTTTGACTGGGTCATTTATGGTGGAGGTGGAGGTCCTGATTCGGGTTTGATGAATGTCACTGTCCTCTGATGGAACACTATCTTTCTGCGGCGTGGAACTGACTGCTGAGCAGACTGCGCTGGTTCGGCAGATCATCGCCGATTACCCGAAGCTAAGTCAGACCGAGCTATCGCACACCATCTGCGAACTGCTTGATTGGCGCCGCCCCAATGGTGGCCTGAAGAGCCGGGAATGCAATCTTTTTCTGCAGCAGTTGCAGCAGCGAGGATGGTTGAAATCGCTGCCGGAATTGCGCATTACCAAACACCGTGGGCCTTATCCTACCAAGATTGAGGCAACCAGCGATCCGCAACCTGCGATGACTGGGCTGCTGGCCAATTATTTTCCGCTCGAACTCCGGCGCGTGACAACGCCAGAGCAAGGCCATCTGTTCCGTCAGTATATCGAGCGCTACCATTACCTCGGCTTCAAAGTGCCCTTTGGCGCTTCTCTGCGCTACATCGTCCATACTCAGCAGCCGCCGCACCACCCATTGGCTTGTTTACTGTTCAAAAGCTCGGGTTGGCGCATGGCGCCGCGTGACCAATGGATTGGTTGGAGCGACGCGGCGCGCCAGGCCAACTTACCGATGGTGGTAAATAATAGCCGTTTTCTGATTTTTCCGTGGGTCAAGATTCCGAATCTGGCCAGTCATATTCTCTCGCTGGCCGCCCGCCAGATCGTGCCCGATTGGCAGGCCATGTACAACGTAACACCAGTGCTGCTGGAGACACTGGTTGATGTTGATCGCTACCCGGGAACCTGTTACCGCGCCGCTAACTGGATTGGCGTCGGCACTACGCAAGGCCGAGGCCGTATGGACCGGTTCCACACCTCGCCAACCACCCGCAAAGATATTCTGCTGTATCCACTGACACGCTACTGGCGTCAAGTCTTACACCGCACCGGCGAACAGGTCCAAACAAAGGAGCCCGGCGCAGCGGGTAGGCCGCAAGAGCTTGACGAATTTTAAGGCGGAACCCGGCGTGTCTGGGCTTCTCATCAGGATTATGTGCTTCCATTTGGTGTACGATAAACCCACACCTGCTATGCGAATCCTGACTCTGTTGATCCTCTCTTCGGCGGCCCTGCACGCCCAGAACGCGACCAAAGCCGGCCGCTTCCAAGTAGAGCACCCCACTCTGCTCAATCTCGGATTTGAATGGGCCATTGAAGGAGACGCCAACCGCAATGCCACGGTAGAGGTCCGGTTCCGCAAGTCCGGAACGGCCGCCTGGCGCGCCGCACTGCCCCTGCTGCGAATTGGCGGAGAACGCGTGTTCCGCGAACGCGAGAGCATGAACTACGTGGTGCCGCAAGGCTTCGCTGGCAGCATCCTGAACCTGGAACCGGGCACAGCCTACGAGTGCGAGTTCACGATGAAGGACCCGGATGGCGTCTCGGGCCAGAGCGTGCAACGTGCGACCGTAACAACGCGCACTGAGCCGAAACCCTACCAGGGCGGACGCGTGCTGCACGTCTATCCGGCCGACCACGAGGGGCCGAAGCTCGAGCCAAGCTTCATTGGGTTGAAGGCTGCCTATTACGGCGAGGGCCGCGGCGATTGGACCAACGTCCGAATGAAGAAAGCGCAGCCTGGCGACACTATTCTTGTCCACGCCGGCTTGTACCGGCCAGACCGCCTGAACTACGTCGACCCGCTGAGCGCGCCGTTTACAGGGTCCACGTACCTGACGTTGAAGGGTACGGCGGAGAAGCCGATTACGATCAAAGGCGCGGGAGATGGCGAGGCAATTTTCGACGGCGCGGGAAATCACAAGCTGTTCGATGTGATGGCAACGGCGCACCACATTATCGACGGACTGACGTTTCGCAATACCGAGATTGCGTTTTTCGCCGGCGAGAAAGACCTGGGCGGAGCCGTGAACCTGACCGTAAAGAATTGCCGGTTTGAAGATATCGGCGTCGGCATCTGGACCGAGAGTGCGGATTCGAAGGACTTCTACATTGCCGACAATCTGCTTCTGGGGCGGGAAGACCGGCAGCGGATGATCGGGTGGAATCAGGCCGGGCAGCGGTCGGCGGGGATTTACCCGTCGCACCTGTTGCGCAGTTTCTTCGCGATCAAAGTCTACGGGCCTGGGCACGTGATTGCTCATAACGCGGTGGCGTACTTCCACGATGGGATCGATATTTCCACCTACGGGCCGCCGGAGCCGGAACTGGAGCGGCAAGCGTCGTCGATCGACATCTACAACAACGACATTCACCTGTCGAACGACGACTTCATGGAATCAGACGGCGGCCTTCACAATATCCGCGTGTATCAAAATCGGGGCGTGAACGCGGCGCACAACGGGTACAGCGCGCAGCCGATCTTTGGCGGGCCGGTGTACTTTATCCGCAACATCGCTTACCACGTGCCGGCCGCGAATGTGTTCAAGTTCAACGCAGCACCCGCTGGGGTGATCGCGTACCATAACACGATGATCGGCGAGCAGGGCGCGAAGGATCCGTATTCGAACACGCACTTCCGCAACAACCTGATTCTTGGAAAAGAAGCGCCGGGGCGGCCGGTGATGGTGTGGGCCAACGCCACGCCGAACTACAGCAGCGACTACAACGGTTACCGGCCCAATAAGAACGTCGCGAAGAATTATTCGTTTCTTGCGCCACAGCCAGGCAAGTTCCAGGATTTCGCTACACTCGATGAGCTGCGCAAGGCCACCGGGCAGGAGATGCACGGCATTGAGGTGGACTTCGACATCTTTGAGAATCTGGCGCCTCCCGATCCGGCGCAGCGGTACAAGGTGTACCACGCGATGGATCTGAACTTCCGTCTGAAACCGGGCTCGAAAGCAGTGGACGCGGGCGTGCTGCTGCCAACGGTCAATGACAACTTCACCGGCAAGGCCCCGGATTTAGGGGCAGTGGAAGTGGGCGTCCCGGAACCGCATTACGGGCCGCGTTGGATTACTTGGGCCCCCTTTTACCGGTAGCGAGCAACAGACTCCGAATGCGCTAGCAAGCTGGCTGGAATTGGCTTGCCATGGGTAGGACAGGCGATTCGCCTGTCCAAATTTTCTCGCGGTTGTTGCTCTGCATTCAGAAGCCCTATTTAATATGCGCAATCAGCGCCGCCGGATCGTTCGTAATGATCGCGTCGGCGCCGGCGGCGATCAGACGGTCCCAATCCTTCACCGTGTCAGCAGTCCACGGCACCACCTGCAGCCCAGCGGCGTGGGCCGCGGCGATCTGCTCTTTCGTAACGAAGCTGTGCATCGGCGAGATGATCTGCGCGCCGGTCTCTTTGCCGATCTTGACGAAATCAAGCATAGGCCCGCCGCACAACGCAGAGAGCTTGATCTCCGGCGCAAGCTTCTTCATGATCGCCAGCGTGCGGTAATCGAAAGACTGCAGGATCACTCGCGACTCCAAATGGTGCTTGCGGATTTTCTCAAGCACCAGCCGCACGAACTCTTCCGGCGGTGGCGCGTGCTCCGGCTTCGTGGGCGAAATCTTGGTCTCAATATTGAACAGGAACTTGCCTTTGGGCGCGAGGGCGAACACTTCATCGAGCGTGGGCATGTGGTTGCCCGCCACCGGCTGCATGCGAGGAAACGCCGGATTCGGTGTAGAGCCGCACTCCCACTTCTTCACCTCGGCAAAAGTGATCTGATGAATCAGAACTTTTTCCTCGCCACCAGTGGGGCTTTTGCAGACTGGGGCATGGAGAGTCGAATCGTGCGAGACGACGAGAACTCCGTCCTTCGTCACTCCCATGTCGAGCTCCAGCGCATCCACGCCAGAGGCAATCGCATATTCAAATGCCGGTAGCGTGTTCTCCGGCTTTACGCCGGCCGCGCCGCGATGGCCATGGACTTGAACCCTCTGCGCATGGGCCGCGGCCGAAATCAAAAACAGTGCGGAGACAAGAATCCTCATAAGTAGCCGATGGTAGCAAACGAATATTTCACGAATATGAATCGCGATTGTCACAGGAACCTCATCGCATAGCCACGGCATTGTCACGTTCGGAAGTTACCTTGGTAAGATCCATGTTTCAAAATATAAATCGATTGACTCGTTTTGCGGCCTTGTGCCTGACGCTGGCGCCGTTCGCGCAGGCGCAGTTCGACACAGCCGCCGTAGTGGGGACCGTTCGCGATGCGTCAGGTGCAGTGTTATCAGGTGTCAGCGTTGAGTTGCTGAACGAAGGCACAGCCATCGCGGCAAAAACAAAGACCGACGGAAAAGGCGAATTCGTCTTCAACAACGTCAAAATAGGCCGCTACAGCGTGACCGGCGAAGCGGCAGGATTCTCAAAGGCTTTCACCAAAGGCATCGAAGTCAACGTAAACGCCAGGCAGCGCGTGGATCTGACGCTGCAAGTCGGCGGGGTCACGGAGTCGGTGGAAGTAACCGGTTCGGCATCTCTGTTGCAAAGCGATTCCAGCGATCGCGGCCAGGTGGTGAACCGCACGGCCATCGTGGAATTGCCGCTGAACGGACGAGCGTACTCCGATCTGGCGCTGTTGACCACGGGTGTATTGAAGTCGCCATCTTCCAGTTCTCGCGAAGGTTCCTTCGTGATCAACGGACTGCGCAGCACCTACAACAACTACATGTTGGATGGCGTTGACAACAACGCCTACGGAACCAGCAACCAGGGTTTCGCCAACCAGGTGGCACAGCCCTCGCCCGACGCCGTGGCGGAATTCAAGGTAGTCACCAACAACTACAGCGCGGAGTACGGGCGTAGCGGCGGCGGCACCATCACCGTGTCAATGAAGAGCGGCACCAACAAGTTTCACGGCACCTTCTATGAGTTTCTGCGCAACACTTCATTGAACGCAGCGGGATACACGTTCGGCGTCCGGTCGCCGACCTTTGTGAAACCGGGGCTGCAACAGAATCAGTATGGTCTGACGTTTGACGGCCCGATTGTGCGCAACAAGCTGTTCTTCTTCTCCGATTACGAAGGTTTCCGCAGCCTTGGCAAAGCGTTCTCGTTTTCCAGCCTTCCCAGCGCCAGCGACCGTGCGGGCATTTTGCCGGTCGATGTAGTGAATCCGATTACCGGCAAGGTCTACCTTGCAAATACGGCGCTGCCCACGGCTGACACGACGTTTCTTGCACGCAAGGTTCTGGCTGACCTGCCGGCGCCGATCATCGCGGGACGTTCGAATAACTTCAACGTGCTGGCGCTGACCCGCAACTACTCCGACAAGTTCGATGCCAAACTGGACGGACAGATCAATAGCAACATGGCCGGGTTTGTGCGCATCAGCCAGCGCAAGGCAACCACTTACTCGCAACCAGGCGTGAGCGGGCCTTCGGGCGGCGGCGGCAACGGCTATCTGCGGGCAATGAATCAGCAGGGCGTTGCGGCTTATACGTGGACAATGTCTTCCACCTCGCTGCTGGAAGCGCGCGTCGGAGTTTCCCGCACCAATGCGGGCAAGAATCCCCCGGCGATTGGCGGCGGCAACATGCAGGATCTGTACGGTATCTCCGGCCTGCCAACCGATCCGAAAATCGCCGGCGGCCTGATGCCAATCACGATTTCCGGCTTCACAGGCCTGGGACGCCAGTCAACCAATCCGCAGTTTCAGAACCCACTCAGCTTCGACTACAAAGTGAACTACACCAAACTTGCCGGACGCCACAATTTGAAAGTGGGCTATGAGTACATGGCAATCCGAACCCAGGTGTTGGATGTGAATCCGCTCTACGGCCTGGACACTTATGCCGGCGGCTTCAGCAAGCCCACCTGCGCGCAGTTAGGCAAGGCCAGCAATTGCGTTGTTCCGGCTGACGCCGCAAGCTACGCGCTGGCGGACTTCTTCTTCGGCCTGCGCAGCGGTTATCAGTTGGGCTCGAATGTCGTCGGCAACTATCGTCAGCACGAACACTTCATGTATGTGCAGGACGATTTCCATTTGAATTCCAAGCTCACGTTGAACATTGGCATGCGCTACGAGTTCGCCACGCCGAGATGGGAGCGCGATAACGTGCTCAGCAACTTCGACCCGGCCACAAACTCCATCATCAAAGCGAAAGACGGCAGCCTGCTCGATCGCACGCGCGTGAATCCGGACCGCAACAACTTCGGGCCGCGCATCGGCTTCGCTTACAACCCGGTGAAGAAGATGGTGCTGCGCGGCGGCTATGGCATCAGCTATATCCACCAGAACCGCGTGGGTAGCGCCGATCTGCTGGGCATCAATGGGCCGCAGGTTGTCATCGCCACCGTTAGCCAGAGCAATCCTCTCGACCCCACCTTTCGCACCACGCAGATGGGCTATCCGGCAGGCTTCTCATCGCCTTCGAATTTCGACCCAACGAAGGCGAACATCCTGTACCTTCCCGCCGACATTCAGACGCCGTACGTGCAGAGCTGGTTCTTCTCCGTGCAGCGAACTTTGATGAAAGACATGGTGCTGGATTTGGGTTATATCGGCAATCACTCCGTGGCCCTGCCGATTATTGGCGACTACAATCAGGCCAATCCGCAGCCGACAGCAACTTCGAATCTGTCGTTGCAGGCTCGACGGCCGAATCAGAAGTTTGCCGCGATTACGTGGTTCGATCCGGCCGGTTTTTCCAACTACAATGCGCTGCAAGTTAAGTTGGAAAAGCGTTTCGCCAATGGCTACCAATTCCTGAACTCGTTCACCTATTCCAAGGCGATCGACAACGCGGCACAATCGCTCGACAACTCCAACGGCAACTCGCCGGCGCCTCAGGACGTGCACAATCTGCGATCGGAACGCGGCGTTTCCAATTACGACTTGAAGTTCGTAGACGTTTTAAGTGCTGTTTACCAGTTGCCGGTGGGCCGCGCAAGACGCTTCGGCGCGAGCATGCCGAAGTTGCTTGACCACTTCGTGGGTGGCTGGCAGGCGACGGCGATCAACACAGCGCAATCGGGCCAGGCCGTAAACCTGCGCGCGTGGAACGGAAATGTGCCGACGTTTTTCCAGACGGTGGGCAACCTCAGCGATTTCCGCGGCGGCGAAGCGTTCCGTCCGAACGTGACGGGAACGGTAAGCTTGCCCGCCGATCAACGCACGGTGGATAACTACTTCAACAAGGCCAATGTATCATTGCCTACCGATCCCTCCAAGCCCTTCGGCAATGCCGGCAAGAACACAGAGCGCGGAATGCCCTTTAACCAGTTGGATCTGGGAATCCACAAGGCGTTTCAGATCCGCGAAGGCATGAATCTTCAGTTCCGTGCTGAGATGTTCAACGCCTTCAACCACACCAATTTCGGTGTGCCAACGGCCGACGTCAGCAGTGGAGCCTTCGGCACTATCCGCAGCACCTTCTCTGCGCGTCAGGTGCAGTTCGCTTTGAAGCTGGCGTTCTAAAACTAGAACGACGCGTAGCGTTTGGGGTCTGACACCTTTTTTCGGCGCATTCCAGCCGAAAATGGGCTGTCTGACCCCAAATGCCCCAACCGCAGGCTGCCATTCCGCCCTACATCAGCGTGCCGGCCGGTTCACATAAACGGCCAGGTCCTTCGCGGCTTTAGTCTCCACCCCAGGCTTTTGCAGAAACCCAAGGTCGCGAAACCAATCGATAAAGCGCAACTGCCAGGTTCCCATCGGCATATTGCTGCGGTCAGTCAGGCCGCCAGTCATGCGGCTCCCATCGCTAAGGGCGTCGCCTGGGTGGCGGCCATTTCCGTAAAGATGCATCTCAATATTGGGCAGGCTGACGGCCAGCATGGCGGAGTAATATTCAATCGCCCAGATGGTATGGACGCGGTCGCCCGAGCCAGCGCAGGCGATGAACGCCGGTGGCGCGTTTTTCGGAATAGCCGGCGCGGTACGGCTCTTGGCGAAAGGCGATGGGCCGGGGTAGATGATTCCCACGTAGTCGGGCCGCGATGAGATGCCGGCCAGCGCATCGGAAGGATCGTTGTTCTTCTTGTCGAACTCTTCAAACAAAACAGCTGACGGAGCGGAGAGCTCGGCGCCGGCGGAAAAGCCCATGATGCCGATTTTGTTGGGGTCGAGATTCCACTCTTTAGCGTACGCGCGCACCAGCCGGATGGCCTGCAGGGCATCGTTCACCGCGTCTACCTGCGGATTGTAGCCATCGCGGCGCAGGCGGTTGCGCAGGATCACGGTATTGACGCCGTAGTTGTAGAAAAACGGCACGAAGTCGGCGCTTTCGCCACCCACGTTGAGCGTATTATGGCCGCCGCCGGCAGCGAGAATCAGCACTGCGCCGGTATTAAGGCTGCGGTCAACCGGGTGGAATTCGATCGACGGATTGTGGATGTTGACGATGCTGTTGATGCGTCCCGGCACGGCCTGGCTCATGTTGTAGACTTCGGCCTCTCGCACTTTGTCGGCCTTCAAAAACGATGACCCCGCGGGATACAGCGGCACGACAACTCCGCCCGGCAGAATGGGCGTGGGCGCATACGGGGCATCGGTCACCGGCCCCGGTTTGGGCACCGATTGGGGCGGCGGAAGAGGCGGGCGTGCCGGTTGAGCATGAACGCACGCGGCAAAAAGAATGGCTGACAGGATTCGGTTTTGGAGCATAGGATTTGCAGCTAAGACTATATCATTGCGGAGGGCAGCAATGAGATACGCATCTCTGAAGACGTGCTGTCAAGGCCGTATTCAGCGTACAATGGCTGACAGCCTGAACAAATGGAAGCCATCGCGGAATTAATCGTACTCAGCGGCCAAGCTGCCGGAAAAACATTTGCGCTCAGCAGTGAAGAGTTGCGGATCGGGCGCGGGCCGGTCAACCAATTCCAACTCGCTGACGCACACGTCGACTGGAAGCACTGCGCCATTCAATTTGACCAGGGAACACATGTGATCGTCGATTTCGGCAGCTCACAAGGCGTGTTCGTGAATGGTGCGCGCGTGAGCCGGCATAAGCTGGAAGATAACGACCGGATTGGCATCGGAGAAGCGGTACTTGCATACCGCCGCACGGACGGCATTGCGGATACCGCCGACGCCAAACAGACCTTCCTTCGTGCTTCGGCGTTGCTCTATTTTTTCCGTTTGCTGGTGCAACAGCCGTTACCGGGAATTGAAACGCAACTGTTGGGCCTGATTGCCGAGCTGGTTCCTGGCGCCAAGGGTGGCGCGGTTCTGATCGGCGCCGATGAAGCAGCGCTGCTGGCGCAGGCGGCAGGCCGCGATCCACGGCTAGCGGCACTGATTCCAGCGGTTTTGGCCAAGGGTGTCCCCGCCACCGATGCACGCACACATTACCTGGTGATTCCCATCTATGCGCGGGGTAATGTGGCGGGCGTCATCGGGCTGCCTGGCGTGAACGAAGACGACCATTACGATGTGCTGGGAGCGCTCGCCACCTTCGCATCGTTCGCTCTCGAAAGCTCATTGGAAGTAGCGGCGCTGCGCGAGGAAAAGAAGCTTCTCGAAGAGCAACTCGGTGCAACGCGTGAGATCGCCGGCACCAGTCCGGCCATCAAGCGGCTATGCAGCCAGATTGACCGCGTAGCGGCCAGTGACGCGACGGTCCTGATATTGGGCGAAAGCGGCACCGGCAAAGAGCTGGTGGCGCGCGCTCTCCACACCGGCAGCCCGCGGCACGAACGGGCGTTTGTGGCCATCAATTGCGCGGCCATTAGCGGCACCATGCTTGAAAGCGAACTGTTCGGCCACGAGAAGGGCGCTTTCACCGGCGCCACGGCGCAGAAAAAAGGGCGCATTGAGATGGCTCAGGGTGGCACGCTGTTCCTGGATGAAATCGGCGAGATGGCGATTGAACTTCAGGCCAAACTGCTGCGCGTGCTGCAGCAGCGCGAGATGGTGCGGGTAGGCGGAACACAGACCATTAAGCTCGACGTGCGCGTGGTCGCGGCAACCAATCGCGATCTGATGGAAGGCGTAAAGCAGGGCACCTTCCGCGAAGACCTGTACCACCGGCTGCACGTGATTGCGCTGCATACCCCGCCGCTACGGGAACGGCGCGAAGACATCCCTCTGCTGGCGCGCCGCTTCCTCGCCCGCGCCGCCGCCAATTGCAATCGCCGCATCACCGGCATCACGGCGGAAGCCGAACAATGTCTGATGCAGTATGACTGGCCGGGCAACGTGCGCGAACTGGAAAACTCCATGGAGCGCGCCGTGGTTCTTGGTGAGAGCGAGGAGATCCGCCCGGAGGATCTGCCGGAGTCAGTGACCGAAGCCGTGCCCATGTCACTGGGCGGCGCCTATCAAAAGTCGGTCAGCGGGGCGAAACGTGAGTGCGTGCTGGATGCCTACGACAAAGCGGGCGGCGATTATAAAGGAGCAGCTAAACTACTGGGCGTGCATCCGGTGTACCTGTTGCGGCTGGTGCGCAAGCTCGATCTGCGCGAAGAGATTCGCGAACGGACTTCAGGCAAGCGCAAGGCATAAAAAATCCCCGGAGGCTTCTGGTAGGAAGCGCCCGGGGTACAGGGTGTGAACAAGTTGGGGTAAAGTTAGTCGGCCGCGGTTGCCAGCAGGCGGACCACCGCAATCCGTATGTCCTGGCCAGGCTTCGGCGTGGGAGTTCTCAGCTGAATTCCCGATTCACCTTCCCGTATCCAAACTTGAGCCAGTGTGCAATCCGAACCGGCGCAGCTGAACACCAGCCGCGTTTCGGCTTGAGCCGGCGCTAATGCCTTTGCCGAAGCCGGCGCCATCGCCAAGGTGTAGGAGCGGCTGCCCGTCTCGCTATTCACGACTTCCAGGACACGGGTGCCATTGGCGAAGGTGCGAGCGGATGCCGTATACTTTCCAGCCTCATAAACCTGATTGCCGACGCGGAAAGCAAAGGGGATTTCCGCTCTCAACGTGTTGGTGCTCTGTGCTAAGGCTGGGCTCATGCTGATTGCCAGTGCGGCCGTTGCCAAAATCGTGGTGGTGATTACGTTTTTCATTTCGATCTCCTTTTCGCTTCCTGTTTGATTTCCGTCCCCGGTGTTCGTTCCGGCTTACGGTTACGCAGTTTGTTAATGCAGCACGCGGGCCAAACGGAGTGCGGCCGGTATGTCATTGAAAAAATTGGCAGAGGCTTTGCGGAGAGTGGGGTTTCGTAAACCTTTTGGTTTATGCCGTGAACCCGTTGTTTCAATTTAATACCACTCGTTTCTATTGGCCGCGTGCCAAAGTCTGTCGGATGCCATGAGTCGAAGAATCCCAAGCTCTGTGTCCAGCTGTGTGCATCCGTGGTTAATAGTCTTGAGAGTATTTACCCTAAGCGAGCACCAAGAAATTAACCACGGATGCACACAGATGGACACGGATAAAACAAGGATTCCGGATACAGTCTCAGGGGCCGAACTGACTGATTAACAGGAAATCGGCATCGGACGATTTGGCCACGGGACCTGACAAAGAAAAACAAGTGGTATTGGTTGTTTCAATTTGCCTGGAAACAAAAAAGCCGTGAGTGGCATGAGGCTGTTCGAAAACAGTCACGCTACCCACGGCGCAATGGGCTTACCAGGAATCATTCCCGATAAGACTACCCTTTGAGGAGGGAGAGGACTACCTGAGGCGCGGAGTTGGCTTGCGCCAGGGCGGCGATGCCGGCCTGCTGCAGGATCTGCGCTTTGGTAAGATTGGCCGCTTCGGCTGCCAGATCGGCATCGCGAATGCGGGATTCGGCGGCTGCCAGGTTGCTGATTTGCGTGGAAGCCAGATTGACAGCGAAGTTAAATGCGTTCTCACCTTTACCGACAACAGCTTGGGCTGCGCCGAGAAGGGAAACAGAGCTTGCCAGGGCGTTGACAGCGGCTTGCGCATTGGATTGCGTGGAGATGTCGGCCGTGGCGCCTCCGTTTGTGACGTTGGTGCTTTGCACGGTACCTTGGCTGCCAATGCCGGTTCCGCCGCCGTTCGTGCCGATGGAGACCTGGAATGCGCTATTGGAACTGATGAAGCCGATCTTCTCCACACCGCCGTTGATCTCCTTTACCGCCACGATTTTTTGGAGCGCCGGATCATTGGTCTGTTGGAGCTTTGCGTTGATCGCACTGATGGCCTCGTCCAGCGATCGCGCATTTTCAGTGGTTCCATTGTCAGCCAAAACAATGAAGGCGGATCTCTGTGCTCCCGCTGAATTGGTTGCGCTCACCGTAATCGTCTGCGAGTCGCTGCCATTACGAATCGCGGAAAAATTAAGGAGTTGCGTTGCAGCGGCCCCTCCAGCGTCAACTGTAGAGTTGGCTGGAATGCCACTATTGGTGTTAGCGGCATATGGGCTTGTCGATGCGGCCGAACCAAACCCGATATCAATTCCGGTATTGGCCGCTTGATCGAGCCGGAACTGCGTTCCGTTGGCGGAACTGATCCGAATCTCCCCTCCATTGACGGTGGCAACCAGTCCTGCCGCTTGCAGCGCAGCATTGGAAGAGAACGCCGCATTAAATGCGTCTACTGTCGATTGAGCGGTAGAGTCCGTCGTATTGGTGATGGTAAAAACAGAAGTCGCCGTGCCGCCCCCGAGCGAAAAGACAAAGTCGGCCAATGCCGCCACGTTATATGCTCCGCCTGTGCCTGTTAGTGTGGAATAGTCGAAGGAAGGGCTGCCTGGCGTGGCCAATTGGAACTTGCCCAGTCCAAGAATGCCCTGCGTGGTGGTACCACCCGTATCGCCTGCCGCCGAAACTTCAAAGGTTTCGCCGCGTTTGGAGGCAAATGCAATGGGCGAACCAAAGGTGCCTGCGGTCAGCGAGATTCCAGCCGCTTGCAGCGCGGCGTTGCTGGAGACCGCCGCCGACAAAGATGCCAACGCCACGTCGACGGTGGATGCACTGGTACCTGAACTCAGCGTTAGATCCACGGGCGATGTGAGGCTGCCGCCTTGTACGCGCACGATGATATTGGAGTTCGCCGCCCAGGCGGTTCCCGTGGTTGCCACATTGTCGCCGGCGGTTACGCTATAAGATAGATCCACGCCAGTGGATTCGGCCGAAAAATTCCCCAGCAATGCATTGGAGACACGGTCACCGGCTCCTGCCTGGAAAGCGGTTGTGGAACTGGTGAAGGCCAACCGCTGCCTGCCCGTCGACGGATCCGTGACGATGGAGGAGGTGATACCTGCCGACTTGAACGCGGTGGCTGCCGGGGAAGAACCGTTGCCGGCCGAGGCGATGGAGCTGTTGATGGCGGAAACCAGCGTCTGTGAATCCGTTACGCCGGCAAGATTCACCGAGACTTTCACCCGGTTGCCGTCAGAGAAGCCTGAGCCGCGAAAGTAGAAATCGGTAAACCCGGTGACCGCTTCCGAGGTGGTGTTCGTATTGTTGTTGACGATGTTGGCGATGCTGGTGGCGCTGGCGTTACCAATATCGGTGACCCCACTGGCGCCGCCGGTTACCTGCAGACCTTTCAATCCGAGACTCTTCGCGTCTACGGTAGAAGTGCTCAAATCAACGTCGACGCTGCCGTTCGAGATGGCCGTGACTCCGTTGTTTTCGCGGCCGCCGCCGATGAACACCGAAAGCGATTTGGCGAAGAGGCCGTTCTGGTCCAGGCCGATAGCCTGCGCCTGGCGGTCTATTTCACCGATCACGCTCTGGAATTCGCTATTCAGGACGGTGCGCGTGCTGGTTCCGGTCAAAGTGCCCGACGCCGATTGCGCGGCCAGCGTTCTGGCACGATCAATCAATTGAGAAATGTTGTTGATACCGCCATCAATTGTCTGCAACGTCGACAATCCGTCGTTGGCGTTGCGGACGCCCTGCGTGAGCACGGCTCGATCGCTGCGAAAGCCATTGGCAATGGCCAAACCCGCCGCATCGTCGCCGGAGTTGATAATACGCAATCCGCTGGTCACGCGGTTGATGGTTTTTTGTTGGAAGTCGGTCGTAATTCGCAAATAGTCCTGCGCCTGCAGGCCCGCGATATTCGTGTTAATTGTATACGCCATACGATTCTCCTCAAAGTTTACTTGCAGCCGGGATTCATTCCCGGCCAGGCATCATGCCTGAGTCTCATATCGGAGTACCCTGTGGAGTATGAGGTGTGACAAATACTCGTCACCCTTTTCTTTTACAGAGTGGTAGGCGGCGCGTTCTTTACGATCTTTCCAAGCGTGGTTCCGCCGTGCTTGGAGCCCGCATAGCTGCCATCATATCAGGCGTATCGCCGGCAAACTTCACAGGAAACGACATGGCGACCTTCATCCTGGAAAAAGCAGTTGGATCGGCCTCAGCCAATTCGCACGACGAGTCGCATTTGGGGTCTGACACCTTTTTTCGGCCGTTTTCGGCCGAAAATGGGATGTCTGACCCCAATTGCCCTCCACCGCAATGCTCCAATGAATCACTCACCCAATGGGTTACGCCGCCT
>CAIRSA010000014.1 GCA_903881085.1 uncultured Acidobacteriia bacterium | reverse complement strand
GCCGTTGTTCGGCGTCCAGCGCGGCTTTCACTTCCATTTACAGCTATTGACTAGTTTTTGGTCATCTTGCGAACCTGGCCGTTACCGCCGTCAACAACGTAAACTGCGTTGCTGGCGTCGATTGCCAAGCCCCAGGGGAACGACAGGCGAACAGCCGTGGTCGGGCTGTTGGCCACATCGGCTGACCAGTTGATGCCGGTCGACGGCGTTGATTGAAGCAGCGTGGAACTGGTTGCGCCAGCGCCGCTGTTACCGCTGTTGCCCAAGGGATAGTATTGGATCAGCGTACCAGGAGTGATTGCCTTGATGCGGCCTGCACCGGAGTCCGTATAGTAGATGGTGCCATCGGCAGCCTGGACGACAGTTGCGGGCAGCGAGTTGCGAACTGCGTATGCGGGGTAACCGGTGTTCGAGTCACCGCTGGAAGAGGCAGCAACACCAGCGATGGTGTTGATGATCTTTCCGGTGCCGGTGATACGGCGGACAGTTAGGTTCGATGAATCGACGATGAGAACGGTTGTTCCATCCGCGTTTACCCAAATGCCGGTGGGGTTGCTGAACAGAGCACTGGTCGCGGGACCATTGTCACCTTCATAGCCCTGATAGTTGCTTGCGCCAGCCGGGAAGGCGCCACCGATTACGGGAGCGATGCCGCCGATGGTGGTCACGGAGGTGAGATCGGCCGAGGCCATGCGGATGGCATGGTTGCCGGTGTCAGCGATGTAGATATTGCCGGCTTTGTCAACTGCTACTCCCTGCGGAGCGTTCAATCTGGCAACGCTGGCAGCCTGGCCTTCGCCGTAGGTGGTTGCGGTGATGCGAACCACGCCATCGGCACCGGTTGTCGTGGTGTTGGAGCTGGAGGAGGCGGGTACACCTACAACAGTGCTAACCGTGCCATCGGTGGCGTTCATCATCAGGATGCGGTGGTTGCCGGTGTCGGCAATGTAGAGGTTATCCGCAGCATCGACAGCCAAACCCTTGGGGTTGTTGATTTTTGCCCCGGTACCCGCGACTCCGTTGCCAATGGTGAAAGTTGTCACCTGGCTGGCGTTGCCGGAGTTGTTGTTGCCGGCGACGCCGGTGCCTACCACGGTGTAGATTGCGCCAGTCGTGTCTATCTTGCGAACACGGTTGTTGCCGCTATCGGAGACATACACGATGCCTTTGGAATCGACAGCGATGCCAGTGGGCTGGTTGAAGAGCGCGCCGGTGGCCTGTGAACCAGCATCACCAGAAAAGTGATTGATGCCTGCGAAGACGGAAAGAGCGTTGGTGCTGGGGTCGTAGATTTTCACCACGTGGGTGCCTGCGCCGATGCCGCCGAGGCCCATTTCAGGAATGAAAAGGCGGCCCGTTGCATCAATGGCGAAGCGGCCGGGGGTGTTGAGGTTGCCGGCAATCAAGGTGCTGATAACGCCGGTGGAGAGATTCAACGCGCGAATGCGGTTGCTGAAGCGGTCGGCGATCAGCAGGTTGCCGTTGGCATCGAGCTTGACGCCCGCAGGGCTGTTGAACTGGGCCTGGGTGCCCAACTTGCCATCGCCGCAGGTGGCGTTGCCAGAGGAGGTGCAGCTGCTGGTGGTGCTAAGAGAGAGCGTGGTGTTGCCACCGTTGTTTACGTTGTTGACTGCCTGCTGTGCATTGGTGAGAGTGTTGCTGCCGGCAATGGTGCTGATCATGCCGAATCTGTCGATCTTGCGGATGCGGTTGTCGCCGGTGTCGGCGATATAGATGGAGCCGTCCGGACCGCAGGCGACATCTTCAGGAGCGTTCAAGCGGGCCAGGATGGCCGGGCCGCCATCGCCAGGAAGCTGGGAACCAACGAAGGTGCCCGGGATTGTCGGTCCGCCGACGCTGCCGGCCACGGTGAGGATGACGCTGGTGTTGAGGTTCATCTTCTTAACGCGGTTGGAGGTGGTATCGGCCCAGATCAAGTTGTTGTTGATGTCGATGCACATGCCGCGCGGACTGTTGACGCTGGACGCCAGAGCAGTGCTTGCGCTGGTGGTAGGCGAAGGATAACCGTCACCAGTCGTGGCATTGGACGAGCCGAAGTTGCCCGAGCCGGGGACGTTTTCACCGGCGATGGAAGACAGTTTGCCGGCAGTGTCAATTTTTTTAATGCGCGCAACAGCCCGATCGGAGAAATACAGATTGCCGGCGGCATCGGTAGCCATGCCCGTCGGAAGCTGGATGTTGGTGCCGAGCGCGGTGCTCACGCTATCCGTGTTGCCGTTGACTCCGTTACCGACTATGGCGGTGGCGGCGTTGGTCGTGGGATTGATCTTGTAAATGCGGCGTCCGCCGGAATCGGCGATGTAAATATTGCCGGCAGCATCGATATGCACGGCTTCCGGGGCGTACAGTACGATACTCGGAACGCCCGCGGCGTTTACAGCCGGGTTTGCGCCGGCGAGGGTTGTTACGGTGAATGTCTGACCCCACGAAAGCGCTGTGAAGCCAAAAAGCAGTAAGGTCAAAAGTCCTGACTTTCTCATCTATCTTATCTCCTGGTTCGTGCCCATTCGTTCTATCGAACCGAGCGATTGCCGAACATTCCGAAAGCTCCCACGCTCGGAATCCCCTGAGCAATACCCTGATTGAATTGGGCTATTAATACCAAGAAAACTATATGACCTCTTGGTAGGCCGTGTCAAGAGGGTCCTGCGCAACTTTTATTTGGGTGCTGTGTTGACGGGGCGCCGATGCGGTTTTATTGGGGTTTTCGGGGCCTGCGGCTGGCACTTGGATGGGGACTGATATGCTGGAGTTTGTCGATGCATTTTGAATGGGACGAGCGAGGCGAAGAACGATGACCAAGCAGCAATCCAATAAAAAACCGGCCAAGAAGAGCGATGATCTCGATCGGGAATACAGCTTCGATTATTCTCAAGCCAAGCCCAACCGCTTTGCCCGGCAGACCCGCGTTCACCCCGTGGTTGTTGCGCTCGCGCCCGACGTTGCCAAAGTGTTTAAGGATGCCAAGTCCGTAAATGCCGTGCTGCGATCGATTGTGCGGGCACTCCGGAAGCCGTAGGGTAGAATGGCATTCGGCCTTTTGGACACGAACGGAACGCAGGCGGATTACCAGGACGGAATTGGCAAGACGATTGAAGTGCAGTCTTGCCCAAGTGGACCGCCTGCTCGATATCCGCCACCTTTCACGGCTCGATCAATTAGAGGCAGCGTGAGCCCGTGTTTTTATCTGTGTCCATCTGTGTGCATCCGTGTTTAATGTTTTGAGAATACCAACCCAAAACAAGCACGAACACTTTAACCACGGATACACACAGATGGACCCAGATAACGAACGCGACTAAATGCTTGAATCCGTCCATACCTACTGCACCGAAATCGCAACCGGGTTGCTGATCGCCCCTCAATTAGAGGCAGCGTTCCGGGCGCTGGGGAAGCATTTATCGGTAGAGATTAGCGATGCAGCCTGAGCCCGTGTCTTCATCTGTGTCCATCTATGTGCACCCGTGGTTAATGTTTTTTCAGAATACTAACCCCAAACAAGCACGAACACTTTAACCAAGAAAAAGCTGTTGGACTGGGTTTGATACAGCGATCTTCCG
>CAIRSA010000013.1 GCA_903881085.1 uncultured Acidobacteriia bacterium | reverse complement strand
GGCTACACCGACGCCGAGATCGCCGACCTCCGCGCCAAGGGGGTTATCTGATCATGCTGGAATCCACCGGCACCACCGCTTACGCGAACGGCCAGATGTTGGCCGCTCGTGAAGGCGGTATCGGGTTGATTACCTTCAATCAACCCGAAAAACGCAATGCCATGTCGATGGAGATGTGGCTGGGCCTCGGTGAAATCCTGACCGAATACGAAGCCGACGACACATTGAGCGTGGTCGTTCTCAGTGGTGCCGGTGACAAGGCGTTCGTTTCGGGTGCCGATATCAGCCAGTTCGCCAAGCACCGCAACTCTGCCGATTCCCAAAAGGAATACGACCGGATCACCGGAATCGGGCGGCAGAAGCTGCACTCTTTCTCGAAACCGATCATCGCCAAGATTCGTGGCTTCTGCATGGGTGGCGGCCTAGCCGTGGCGATGGCGACCGACATCCGCATCGGCACCCCCGATAGCCAGTTCGGCATCCCCGCGGCGCGCCTTTCCATCGCCTACGCACCCAGCTCGGTGCGCAATCTGATCGATCTGGTTGGACCGGCGCACGCGCGCATGATCCTGTATACCGCCCGCCGGATCGATGGGCTTGAGGCCGAACGCATCGGACTGATCAACCAATGCGTCCCGGTGGACGAACTCGACAACACCGTGATGGGCATTGCCCGTGCCATCGCGGAAAATGCCCCGTTGTCAGTGCGCGCATCCAAGCTGACCATTGCGGAAATGCTGAAGGACGAGAGCCAGCGCGACATGGCCGCGATCAAGGCCATCAGCGACACGTGCTTCAACAGCGCCGACTTCAAGGAAGGCCGGACGGCGTTCATGGAGAAGCGGCGGCCGGTGTTCACCGGGCGGTGAATGTCCTTGACGCGCGGGCGAGCGCAGCGTACCCATCTGACTAGGTTTGGTAGGTTCAATTCCATGCCCGCCGTCAACCTCTACGACGCCAAGACGAACCTCTCCTCATTGGTGGACCGCGCTGCGCGGGGGGAAGAGATCGTGATCGCCAAGGGCGGCCGTCCCATGGCGCGCCTGGTTCCGCTTGACCGCCGCACCGCGCCCCGCCGCCTGGGGCTGTTTGCCAATCAGATTCAGGTATTTGAGAATTTCGACGATCCGTTACCGGACGATGTAATGGCCGCGTTCGAAGGGCTTGGAAACTGACGTCACTTCTCGTTGCCGACAGGCCGGTGACGGTCAGCCTATTATGGTGGCGGGCGGGCGCGGGTGGTATAGGGAGCAACCATGATTACGCGTCTGCACGTCAACAATTTTAGATGCCTGGAAAATTTCGTACTGGCGCTCGACAAGCACCCGTCGGTTCTTCTGCTTGGCAGAAACGGCGCGGGGAAAACGACGATTGGCGACGCACTTGAGGTATTGCAACGTATCGCCCGAGGCAAAAATCGTGTAGGCGATCTGGTTAAACCAAAAGACCTGCCGCAAGGGCGTACCGACATACCCGTAAGGTTTGAAATCGACGTGACATTGGCGGGGAAAAGCTATACATATTCAGTTTCCTTCGATCTTCCTGCCAAATTCCGAGAATTACGTGTGTTTGACGAGAAACTCACGGTGGAAGGAAGCGTCATTTTCTCTCGCGAGCTCGCTCAGGTTCGACTGGCGCGAACAGGAGTAACGGAGGAAGCTGCGTTTCGGATCGACTGGCACGTCGTAGCGTTACCTATTGTTCAAGAACAGAATAGAGATGATCCGTTATTCATTTTCAAGGAATGGCTAGCCAATATTCTGATACTAAGACCGGTGCCGCAGTGGGCGAAAGGTGCGTCCGAGCAAAACGTGATGGAGCCCAATACGCCCGATACCCATGCAACGAATCTCGGGGCTTGGTTTTCCGGCATGGTTTCAGACACGCCCGCAGCTTATTCGCAGATTAGCGCCTATCTAAAGCAAGTTATGCCAGATTTCGACAAAATCACCAATCCAATTGTTGGAAAGGAGATCAGGAGTCTGGGATTTCATTTTCGATCAGACCAGCGAAACCTGGAGCTTAGCCTTGAGGAACTTTCCACAGGAGAAAAATGCTTTTTCATATTCGCCTTAACCATCGCGGCGAATACCGCGTTTGGCCCGTTACTTTGCTTCTGGGATGAGCCCGATAACTTTCTCTCGCCCGACGAAGTTGGGCATTCCGTGACGGCCCTTCGCAGGGCGTTTCTGGACAATGGCCAGCTTATAATTACGTCCCATAATCCCGAAGCGATACGACGGTTTTCTGAAACAAACACCTTATACCTTTCCAGACGAAGCCATCTAGAGCCCACCACCGCAACGCCAATCGACGATATGCGTACCAGAGGACAATTCGAGGGAAGTTTCATCGACGCACTTCTCCGCGGCGATCTTGACCCATGATCAATAAAAACAGACCCCATGTTCTCGTCCTTCCGGAAGATGATGCGAACCGCCAGATAGCCGACGCCTTCGCACTCGAAGTTCAGGACCCTCGGCGAATACAGGTTCTACCGGAAGCAGGTGGGTGGTTAAGCGTTTGCACGAAATTTCAGTCCGATCACGTAAAGGGAATGCGCAATATCCCCGAGAGGCACCTTATCCTGTTACTGGATTTTGATAACCAAAATGACCGGATGGATCATATTATGCAGAAAACTCCCCCGGACCTTGCGCCCAGGGTTTTCTTGCTCGGCGTTCAAAGTGAGCCGGAAGATCTGAAAAAAGTAGGGCTTAGCTCTTACGAAAAGATTGGCCGAAAATTGGCCGCCGAATGTCGTGAACGAAAACGAGAAATGTGGAATCACGATCTCCTTGAGAGAAATGCAGGTGAGCTAGACCGATTGG
>CAIRSA010000012.1 GCA_903881085.1 uncultured Acidobacteriia bacterium | reverse complement strand
GCGAAAACTCGCGTCTGGGCCTAAACCAATTTATGCCGGAGAACGCGCCTTCGTCCTTCCATCCTTAGCCGCTGAACCGACTTGGAAAAGTCGTCCCCGTTACGATGAACTCGTGTCGGGGCGAACTGTTTACACATATGTTGGAAATGATCCTCTAGACAAGACGGATCCCTCCGGGGAGATATGCATCTTCGGATGGGGCAACACGTGCAATGGCGGCACAGAAGGTTTCTTCGCGTGGGCAAGCCAGAATCTGTTTCGGACTGGAAGTGCCAGAGAGGCTTACGGTAGTGCTGCGCAATCTCAAACAGACAGCGCTGGTCGATCAGCTGCGAAGGAAGCCGCTCGTGCTGCAACACCTCAGCCAGCAAGGGCAGTGGTGCAAGCATTGCGACCAGGTACTGGACCAAAGCCCGGAAGCGGAGGAACCGCAAATAGGACCAACGCCTCGTGGGATAAGGCCGGAAAGGTTGCAGGCGTTCTTGGCAAAGCGTCAGTTGCAATAACGGTTGTTACCTCTGCGGCCGAGATCGCAACTTCCGACAATCCTGCACGTTCTGCCTCTGGCGTCGCTGGCGCGGTGTCTGGCGGTGTTGCTGGTGGTGAAGGCGGCGCTTCAGGCGGGGCAATAATTGGCGCGTTCCTCGGAGGGCCACCTGGAGCAGCGGTCGGGGCTGTCATTGGAGGGCTCGCAGGTTCTGCGGGCGGCGGGATCGCCGGCCATGCGGCTGGCGAGAAAGCCTACGACGAAGTCACCGACCGTTAGGTGTACAGATGAAGATCGTTACGTCTGACGAGATCATCTCCGTCGAAAATGTGCGCGAGAACAAGTTCCGAGCCGCAGCGCCGGAGATCACTGAAGTTCGCGTAATGGCGGACAAGGCCGTTCCGAAAACGCTGCGGGGTCGGTTTAGTCACTACTTCGGCAGTTCAGCGCCAGAAATAAAGTTGCGTGCAATTATGGTTTGGGCCGGTGATAGGTCCGTAACCCTAGACGCCTATCATGACGAACAATTTAATGAAGCGATCGAGTGGTTCAGTCGGCACGGCTGGGACATGCAACGAGCAGTGGCAAGTGCTGTATTGACACCTCTTGTTCGCGTGACTGTAAATCGGCATTGAGCCAAGCACGACAATCTTGCAGATCACTTCTTCTGCAAGAACACCTCCGGCTCGATACCGGCCTGCTTGAGGATGGCGCGCAGCGTGCCCTCGGGCATATCGCCGGGATGATTGGGGATGGTGGTGTAGCGGTTGGTGGCCGGGTGATGCCAGATCTCATGGCTGCCAGCGGCCTGGCGATGAAACTCCATCCCCAGCGCCTTGAGTCGCCGAGTGATGTCGCGGTAGCGAAAACCGGCGAGACGACCCATCAGGTGGCGACGATCACCGGGTAGTCGAACGACTCGGCGATGGTGGGGAGTGACGCGCCGGTCTGCGCCTCGATGAGCTTCTTGGCGACATCGCGCGCGATCTCGATGGTCTCCTGAATCGTTCTTCCCTGGGCGATCAACCCCTGCACGTCGTCGCTGGTGGCGAGATAGACGCCTTCGGGCAGCTTCTCGATG
>CAIRSA010000011.1 GCA_903881085.1 uncultured Acidobacteriia bacterium | reverse complement strand
TCGCAAGCCAAATGTTCCAACGCTTCATATTCGCCATGTATCATCAGGACATGCCCAAAGGACGCCCCTCCGATTCCCCGCGCACCGAGTTCGGTTCGCGGTTGGTCGAACTCCGCGAAAAGAAAGGATTCACCCAAAGCCGGGTCGCCGCGCATCTTGGGATTTCGCCACGGGCCTACGCGTTTTGGGAGCGGAAGCCGGTGGCCTTGCAAGCCGAACAAATCGCCAGGCTGGCGGACATATTCGAGGTGTCCGCCGACCTCATTGTCGGACGCGAGGCACCCAAGCCGAGGCGCAACGGCCCACGGGGCAGGCTCGAAAAACTCTTTGAGGTGGCCAGCGATTTGCCGCGTGTGCAGCGGGATCGGATCGCGGCGATTCTGGAGCCGTTCGTCAAAGAGCATGCGCCCGGCTGATTGTTTCACCGGTGCCGGGCTGTGGAGTTGTTCATGGTATAGACAAGGTTAGGAGCCGGGGCGGCGGGCGCTGTCGCGCCCATCCGCCACCCGGCTCCCGCCTGCCGTCACGTTGCAACTTGACCGGTGTCCGGTGTGCGGCGCGTCCCTTTCCATTGTCGCCGTCCCCCGATGAAAACCGGATTTTGCGGCAACGCGAAACCGCCAGGCACCTCCCACATGCCGCGCCAAAAATGATGACACCGGGAAGGGCGCGTTTCATGCGCCCGGATTATTCCGGTGCCTCACCTGTCAAGGGTGAGGCACCTCCAGGGGGATCAAAGGGGGGAGTGCCCCCCTTGCCAGAAGTTATCGGGGACCCGATAACGTAGCTGGCCCAATATTGGGTCACCTAAACCCGGCGTAAACGGGGTGGTTTCTTCGGTGCCTGCGCCTTTGAGGCTTGCATGTCGTGCCCCCCCGCAGCGGCAACGTGAAAGTCACAGTGACGATCAGCGAATCCGTCGCAAACCGGCTCACGCAGATCCCCGGCGGAGTGCGAGATCAAACCGTCGGGCGTGCCGGGATACTATGGGGCGGTGCAGCGTTATGGCAAACATGTTACGTTACCGTTTGAATCGATAGCCATTTTTTTCTTACTCTCCCCAATATAAATCACATTTGAACTTCCTTCTGAGCCTCCAGATGAGTTAAATGAACAACCGGACTTGTTGTATGCAACAATAGTGAAGTGGACTTCTTCCAATCCGGTCACTATGGTGGCAGTCCATTCGTTGTTTGGGCCTTTCAGGAGAACTGAACCTTGTTCGATTTGAATCTCATGGACTCCTGATTTGCCTTTATTATTACAACCTGTTGCGAACAAAATGCATAAAGCAATGCAAGATAAATTTGTGATCATAGGACCTATTTGTTGCAGGCTTTATTGGCTTTATCAATCGCTTGTCTTTTTAGTTTTGCGTACTCGTTTGGATCGTCTGTCTTTTTTGAAGAGCTACTACTAGCATGGGATAGGTTTCCGTTTTTGTTCCAAGATTTGCAAAGAATCCAGCAAGATCCACACTCGTAGCACTGATAGTCTACCGTTACTTCTTTCCCAAACGCCTCCTCGGCTGCCTTCCTGAGATCCCATGCCATTCGAGTTCTACCTACGGCGCCATTTCCCACATCACTGGATACCCCACCCGTCACAACTTGCCTGAATACGTCTTCTTCAGATGTGGCCACATTACCCAATGACTGCAAAATCGCATCCAAGATTCCGGCTGTAAGCCAAAAGTCTTTGAACTCATCTACTGTTGTTCCTTGAACTGTGATTCTTTCATTTGAAATTGCAGCCTTCTTGCTCCCTTTAGGTTGTCCATCACAGTCATCGCACCCGAAGAGCAATCCTAGGAAATCCCATTTCCCCACCCCATCATTTCCCACGAACCCATACAGGTTCAGCCCTCCCATTTTCCCAATCGGGTCCCTGGATGGCCAGCGACCGGTCACCGAGTCGTAGTAACGATGGCCATAATAAAGCAGGCCGGTTTCCTTGTCCGTGTACTTCGTGCTGAAGCCGAAGCGCAGGCGGGACAGGGTGGCGTTGGCGGTTGATGTGTACTT